>DASPMT010000100.1:0-4630 GCA_035626935.1 Phycisphaerales bacterium
CTCACCCTCTCGCTCAACATCCCCGACTTCACTCGCTACGGCCGCGGCCAGCGCGAGCAGGCGCTTGGCCAGGCGCTCGGACTGCCCACAACCATGCTGGTGTTCTCCGCCATGGCGGTGGTGATCACCGGCGCCGCCCAGGCGCTGCTGAGCGGCGTCGACCCCGCCTCCCTGTGGGACCCGGTGGTCGTGCTGTCGCACATCACCTCGTCGACGCCGCCCCCAGGGCACGCGGCGCCGCTGATCGACAGCGGCGCGGTGCGGGTGACGGTCGCGGTGCTGGCCCTCCTGGGCGTGGGCATCGCCACGCTGGCCACCAACATCGCCGCCAACGTCGTCAGCCCGGCCAATGACTTTGCCAACACGGCGCCGCGCCTGATCTCGTTCAAGACCGGCGCGGTGATCACCGGCGTGCTGGGCTTTCTCATGATGCCGTGGAAGCTCATCAACAACCCGGACACCTACATCTTCGAGTGGCTCATCGGATACTCCGCCCTGCTCGGACCCATCGCCGGGATCATGATCACCGACTACTGGATCGTCCGGGGACGCCGGCTTGACGTCGCCGACCTCTACCGTCCGCGCGGCCGGTACGCGGGCGTGAACGCCGTCGCGGTCGTCGCGCTTGTCGCCGGCGTTGCGCCGAACGTGCCCGGGTTCCTGCAGGCCGTGCGCGTCATCAAGGACGCCCCGGCGTTCTTCAGCGCCGTCTACCCCTACGCCTGGTTCACGGGCGTGCTCATCGCGGGCGCCGTCTACCTCATCGGCATGAGGCTGAAGAAGCCGGTCTAGCCCTCGTACACCTCGTCAACGAGCGCGAGGCCCCTGTCGATCACGTCAAACCCTTCAGCCATCTGTGCCTCGCTGATGCACAGGGGCGGGTTGCACATCACGCCGCTCCCCTGAGTAAGTGTGAAGAGCCCGTTCTCCCGGAAGAACTTTCCGAGCCTGGGCATCACCGGGTGAGCCCCGTTGTACGGAACGAGCAGCTCGTTCTTCGAGTTCTTCCGTAACTCGATGAGCCCGAAGAGCCCGATGTTCCGGTGCGTGCGGACGCAGCGGTGCTTGCCCGCCAGACGCTCCATGTGCCCGCGCATCACCGCGCCCATCTTCACGGCGTTCTCCACCATCTTCTCGTCGATAAGCACGCTCACCGCGGCCTCGGCCGCCGCCAGGCACATCGGGTGGGCGTTGTACGTCAGGCCTCCCCAGAAGACGTTCTGGCGGAAGTGCTCGGCGATGCGGTCGCTCACGGCCATCACGCCCAGCGGCATGTACGAGCTGGTGAGCCCCTTGGCCATCGTCACGATGTCCGGCACGATGCCGCCGTGCTGGAAGGCGAAGAGCTTCCCGGTACGGCCCCAGCCGCACATCACCTCGTCGCAGATCAGCAGGATGCCGTGCTTCTCCAGCAAGGCCTTGAGCCCTTGCAGGTACCCCTCGGGCGGCGGCAGGATGCCGTTGGTCCCAGTCACCGTTTCGATGATCATCGCCGCGATGTTCTTGGGCCCCTCGTACTGGATGACCTCCTCGAGATAGCGGAGGTTATTGGAGGTGACCTCGGCGTCCGACGCGCCGAACGAGTAGTCGTAGGGGCGCGGGTCCATCACGCGCACGACACCGTTCATCCCCGGCTCGTTGGGCCAGCGGCGCGGGTCGCCCGTGAGCGAGATCGCCCCGTGCGTTGCCCCGTGGTAGCTGCGGTAGCGGGCGATGATCTTGTGCCGCCCGCTGAAGAGCCTCGCCGCCTTGATCGCGTTCTCGTTCGCCTCCGCGCCGCCGAGGGTGTAGAAGAACGTGTTGAGATCGCCGGGAACAAGCTCGGCCAGCCGCTTCGATAGGCGAGCCCGCACCTCGGTGGCCATCCCCGGGTACGCGTACGCAAGCGTCGCCGCCTGGTCCTGGATCGCCTTGATCACACGCGGGTGCCCGTGCCCGATGTTGACGCTCATGAGCTGGCTGTTGAAATCGAGCCAGCGTTCCCCCTCGGGCGAGTAGAGGTACACACCCTCTGCCCGCGCGATCGGCAATGGGTCAACCTTCCCGGTGGCCGACCAGGAAAAGAGAGAATGTCTGAGACAGAGGTCCACCATCTCCTGCGAGTTCATGAAAGGCTCCAAGGCGTCGATCAAAGGGTGCCATCAGCTCGCCGCTCTGGGCGAGACTGATGCCATGTGTGATCGGAAAGCACCGGTCTTGCAAAGCCGAGCCTGATGGCACCCGATCCACCGCTCAACTCATCCACGTCGCGTCCTTCTGCACCGCCCATTTGCTTGTGATCTTCCGCTGACGCGTCCAGAACCGGTACCCGTCCCACCCCGTGATATTCCCGTGCCCGAACAGCGAGTCGTTCCACCCGCCGAACCCGAACGGCTCCCGCGGCACCGGCACGCCCACGTTCACGCCGCACATCCCCGCGTCCACCCGGTCGATGATCCGCCGCGCCACGTCGCCGCTGGTGGTGTAGACGCTCGACGCGTTCCCGTACGGGCTGGCGTTCTCGATCTCGATCGCCTGATCGACGGTCTTGACGCGCACGATCGAAAGCACAGGCCCGAAGATCTCTTCCGTCGCCGCCGGCGAGCCGACCGGCACCTCGTCGAGAATCGTCGGCCCCACCCAGTAGCCCCCCTTCACACCCTCCGCCCCGCGCCCGTCGAGCAGCACCTTCGCCCCCTGCTTCTCCGCCTGATCGATGTACCCGCGGATCCGCTGCAAGCTGGCCGCGCTCGTCACCGGGCCGAGGTCCCTGCCGGCGACAATCTTCGCCGCCCGCTCGCGCACGCGCTTGATGATGTGGTCCACTTCGCCCACCGCCAGCAGTACCGACGCCGCCATGCACCGCTGCCCCGCGCACCCCACGAACGACGCGACCACGTTCTCCGCCGTCAGCTCCGGATCGGCGTCCGGTACGACGACGAGGTGGTTCTTCGCCCCGCCCAGGCAGAGCGCCCGTTTTCCCTGCATCGACGCGCGCCCGTATGCCAGCTTGGCAACCTTTGTCGAACCGACAAACCCAAGCGCCTTCACGCCCGGATGGTCGCACAACGCCTCGACGACCTCGCGCCCCCCCTGCGTAAGGCTGAACACGCCCTTGGGCAGTCCGGCCTCACTCAGCAACTGTGCCAGCCGCAGCGACGAGAGCGGCACCTGCTCGCTTGGCTTGAGGATGAACGCGTTCCCTCCCATCAGCGCCTGCGGCAGCATCCACAGCGGCACCATCAGCGGGAAGTTGAACGGTGTAACTCCCGCAACCACGCCAAGCGGCTCGTACACGATCTCGCACGACACGCCGCGGCTCACCTCGAGCTGGTTCCCCGCCGCGATGTTCGGCAGCGAGCACCCATACTCGACGCACTCGATCCCTTTCTCCACCTCGGCCTTCGCCTCGCTAAAGACCTTGCCGTTCTCGTGGCTGACGAGCCACGAGAGTTCTTCGATGTTCGCGACCATCAGCTCGCGCAGCTTGTAAAGCACCTGCGCCCGCTCACGCATCGGCCACTCGCGCCAGTCACGCACCGCTGCCTCCGCGGCTTTTACGGCCGCCGCGACGTCCTCCGCTCCGCTCAACACCACGGTGCTCATCGCCTTTCCGTGACGGGGGTTGACGACCTCCATCGTCTGCTTCGACGACACAGGGTCGCGCCACTCCCCGCCGATGTAGTTGCGGGCGGGCGAGAACTGCGTGAGGTCGTAGCTCTTGGCGGTGAAGGCGGGGATCATGGAGGTACTCAAGAAGTGGGGGAGGCTTGGAAGTTCTGCTCAAACGCCGGCAGGTAGCTGCCTCAACACGCCGTTGGGCTCGACCGCCGCGTTCCGAAGCGCCTGAGCCCCGTGGTAATCGGCAAAGCAAGGCCGGTCGACATACTTGCCCCACCCTTTCTCGGTCGTCAGTTTGCCGTTCTCCCACAGAACCCGGCCGCGGCTGAGCGTCACGGCGGCGTTGCCGGTAACCGTCATCCCTTCGTAGATGTTGGTGTCGACGTTCTGGTGGTGCGTCCTGGCGGAGATGGTGCGCGTCTTCGCCGGGTCCCACACGACAAGGTCGGCGTCGCTTCCGGGGGCGATCGCCCCCTTGCGCGGGTGGATATTGAAGATCTTCGCCGTGTTCGTGCTTGTGACGGCCACGAACTCGCTCGGCGTCAGCCGCCCCGTCCGCACGCCGTGGTGCCACAGCACGCCCATTCGGTCCTCGACCCCGCCGGTGCCGTTGGGGATCTTCCGGAAGTCGCCCACCGCCGGGCTCCCCGCGCCGCCGCGCTTCTGCGGCGTGCAGAAGCAGCAGTGGTCCGTCGCCGTGGTGTGCAACACACCCCCCTGCAGCCCGCGCCACAGCGCCGCCTGGTGCTCCTTCGGCCGGAACGGCGGCGACATCACGTACGCCGCGGCCTTGTCCCAATCGGTGTTCCGGTACACCGAGTCGTCGATCACCAGGTGCTGCGCCAGCACCTCGCCGAAGACCCGCTGCCCCTCGCTCCGCGCCCGCGCGATCGCCTCCATCGCGTCGCTGCACGAGGTGTGCACCACGTATAGCGGCACCCCCAGCACTTCCGCGATCCGGATCGCCCGGTTCGCCGCCTCTCCTTCAACCTCCGGCGGTCGCGAGAGCGGGTGCCCTTCCGGCCCGGTG
>DASPMT010000101.1:0-4226 GCA_035626935.1 Phycisphaerales bacterium
GCCCCCTCTCCCACAGGACACCTCCACATCGGCGGGGCGCGGTCGGCGCTTTTCTGCTGGGCGTACGCGCGGCGATACCGGGGTCGGTTCATGATCCGGATCGAGGACACGGACCAGGCGCGGTCGAGCGAGGAGTCGGCCCGGGGGATTCTGGAGGACCTGGCGTGGCTGGGGATCACGTGGGACGACGGTCCCCGTCTGGGTGAGATCGGCAAGGATGCGCGGCCGGTGGGGCCGTACTTCCAGGCGTAGCGGGTGTCGATTTACAACGCGTACATCGAGTCGTTGGTGAAGTCGGGGCGGGCGTACGCGGCGTTTGAGAGCAACGAGGAGCTGGACGCTGCGCGGAGGGCGGCGGTGGCGAAAAAAGCGACGTTCAAGTACTTGCGTCCGTCGGACGTGGTGCTTGGCGAGTTCAACGCGGCGCGGTGGGAGCGGGCTCAGGGCGGCGAGCCGCACGTGGTGCGGTTTGTGATGCCGCCGCACGGGATCGCGGTAAAGGACGATGTGCTGGGCGAGGTGAAGTTCGCGGCGGGTGAGGTGGACGACTTTGTCATCCGCAAGCAGGACGGGTTCCCGACGTATCACTTCGCGGTGGTTGTCGACGACGAGCTGATGGGTGTGACGCACGTGATGCGGGCGCAGGAGCACCTGATCAACACGCCCAAACACGTGGCGATGCAGATGGCGATGGTGCGCCTGGACAATGGCGCAAAGTTCCGCACGCCGGTGTACGCCCACATGCCGCTGATCTGCAACCCCGACGGGTCGAAGATGAGCAAGCGGGACAAGGCGAAGGCGGCGCGGAAGGCGATGAAGGACGCGATGGAGAAAGGGCAGGCGGGAAGCCCGGCCCACGCGACGCGCCCCACCGTGGAGGGCGTGGCGACGGCGACGGGCTTGGACGCGAAGATGCTTGCGGACTTTGTTGCCGGCGAGAACGACAACCTGGATGTGGCGACGGCGGTGGCGGCGCACTTCAAGGTGCTGCTGCCGGAGATCGAGGTCTGGGACTTCCGCAAGAACGGGTACATTCCGCAGGCGATCACGAACTTCCTCGGGCTGCTGGGGTGGTCGACCGGCGAGAAGAGCGCCGACGGGAAGGACGTGGAGAAGTTCGACAACGCGTACCTGGCGAGCCACTTCTCGATTGAGCGGATCGGGAAGACGAGCGCGAAGTTCGACCGGGTGAAGCTGCTGAGCTTCAACGGAGACTACATCGCGGCGATGAGCGACACGGGCTTCTACAACGAGCTTGTGATCTGGGCGCGCGACTGGGAGCCGGCGTTTGCGGAGCAGCTGCGCGCGTTGCCGAAGGAGCGGATGGAGGCGCTGGTGCGGATGGCGCGGACCCGGTGCAAGACGCTTCGTGATGCGCTGAAGGTGATGGCGTTTGCGCTGGTGGAGGATGAGGCGGTGGAGTTCGACGCGGCGGCGCGCCAGAAGGCGCTGTCGGGCAACGGCCGGGGCGTGCTGGAGGACTTCCGGGCGTTCATCGCGGGCGGCGCTGTTGATGTTGCGGCGGTTGATGGGTGGATCAAGAGCTACGCGGAGAGCAAGGGGCTCAAGATGGGTGACGTGGCCCAGCCGATCCGCGTGGGGGTGACGGGGAGCAACGTGAGCCCCCCCCTGGGAGAGGTGGTGGCGGTGCTGGGGCGCGGGAGCGCGGCGCGGCGGGTGGAGCGGTGCCTGGCGGGTGTGTGAGGGGACGGGTGCCGGGCGGTCCTATTTTTTGTCTCGATGCTCGACCGGTTTGAGTGCTACGAGCTGTGCGTGCAGTCGCCCGCGGACGTGTGCGAGTTTCTGCGGGCGCTGCACGGGGGTGAGCCGATCGTGCTGCGGGAGGACTTCTGCGGGACGGCGGCGGTGGGGGCGCGATGGGTGCTCGATGGGGCGGAGCGCGGGGGCCGCGCGGTGTGCGTCGACATCGACGCGGAGGCGCTGGACCGGGCGCGGGAGCGGGTGGCGCGCGAGCTGCCGGCGCCGTTGCGTGGGCGGGTGGAGCTGGTGCGGCGGGACTGCACGCAGGCCGGCTCGCCCAGCGGAGATGCGCCCGGCGGCGGCGCCGATGTGATCTTCGTGGGGAACTTCTCGGTCGGGTACCTGCGCACGCGCGCGGAGCTGGTGCGGTACCTGCGGGTGTCGCGGGAGCGCTGCGAGCGCGGCGGGAGGGCGCGGGGCGGCGTCTTTGTGTGCGACACGTACGGCGGCGCGGGGGCCTTCAAGCTTGGCGGGGTCGTGCGGAAGCACCCGGGCCCGAGCGGAGAGACGGTCCACTACACCTGGGTGCACGAGGAGGCGGACGCGCGGACCGGGATGGTGGTGAACACGGTCTCGTTCCGCGTTGAGAAGGACGGCGAGGTCGTGGCGGAGTGGCCGCGCGCGTTCGAGTACCGGTGGCGTCTGTGGTCGATCGCGGAGGTGCGCGACGCGATGGAGGAGGCAGGCTTTGTGCGGACCGGGGTGTACGCGGACGTGAGCTTGTCGGACGGACAGGCGGCGCGCGAGGCGGGGGCGGCGGAGTTGGGGGAGGACTGGACGGTGCTGGTGGCGGGGTTTACCTGAGCGACCGGTTCACGCAGGCGAGGGGTTGAGCAGAGCGTGTCGATTCAGGGCGGGTTCGTTGTATGCTGGTGGTGGCCGGCCTGTTCACCCCACCCATGCCCCTCCCACCGGGGGGGACGGAGCGCTTCGATGTCAAAGCTGCTGAGGAATGGTGAGATCACGCGTCGTGAAGTGCTGACGGTGGGAGCCGGGCTTGGGGCGGCGGCGTTGCTGCCGCGCGTGGGTCTTGGTGTGCTGCAGCGCGGGCACGCGAGGGTCGGCGTCGGGGTGATCGGGTGCGGGATCCGGTCGCGGGAGCTGCTGGGCGCGCTGAAGGAGTACGCGGCGGTGGTCGCGGTCTGCGACTGCGACACGACGCGTCGCGAGGACTACCTGAAGCGGGCGGGCGGGGAGGCGGCGGGGGTGAAGGCGTACGCCGACTTTCACGAGCTGCTGGCGGACGCGGGTGTGGAAGCGGTGCTGATCGGGTCGCCGGATCATCAGCACGAGCCGATGGCGCTGGCGGCGATGGCGAAGAAGAAGGACGTCTATTGCGAGAAGCCGTTGACGCTCACACTGGAAGAGGGGAAGCGGCTTGTCGATGCGGCGCGGGCGAACGGGACGGTGTTCCAGACGGGTTCGCAGCAGCGGACCGAGTACGGACACCGGTTCGTTGACGCCGCGGAGCGCGTGCGGGCGGGGATGATCGGTCGGGTGCTGACGGTGCACGTGGGAGTGGGGGTGAGCAGCAAGCCGTGCGATCTGCCGGAGGAGCAGATGGAGCCGGGGCTCGACTGGGAGCGGTGGCTGGGCCCGGCGCCGAAGCGCCCGTACAGCAGCGTGCTCTCCCCTCGGGGCGTGAACAACTTCTACCCGAACTGGCGGCTGTACAAGGAGTACAGCGGCGGGATGATGACGGATTTCGGGGCGCACCACTTTGATATTGCGCAATGGGCGCTGGGGCGTGACGGGACGAACCCGGTGAAGGTGGAGCCGCCGGCTGACGCGAAGGCGGAGTACGGCGCGACACTGACGTACGCCGACGGCGTGCGGCTCGTGCACGGGGGGCCGCACGGGTGCACGTTCGTGGGTGAGAAGGGGTCGCTGTACATCACGCGCGAGGAGATGACGGGGACGCCCGAGTCGGTCGTGAAGGACGCGTTGCCCAAGGATGCTGAGCGCCTGCCGCGGCACAAGGGGCACGTGCGGAACTGGGTTGAGTGCATTGCTTCGCGGGAGCGGCCGATCTGCGACGTGGAGGTGGGGGCGCGGAGCGTGGCGTGCGCGCACCTGTGCAACCAGGCGTATTGGGGGCGGACGGCGTTTGGGTGGGACCCGGTGAAGTGGGAGCGGGTTTGATGGTTGTCGCTGTGGCGATCGCGGTCTGCGCCATGGGTCAACCGCCGGATGCGTCGCGGCCGGCGCAACCGGTGGCAGCGCCGACGCACGCCGCGGTGCGGGCGGAGGGGCCTGGGTTCCCGCGCCTGTTTGCGCTCTGCATCGGCGGGAAGGACTACGACGAGCCGGTGTTTCAGGAGCGGGCGGCGCGGTTCAACGCGGTGCTGCTGGGGTTCTACCCCGGATGGAAAGAGTGGAAGCTGGGTCCGGACGCGATGCGGGAAGCGGTGACGGCGCTCAAGAAGCGGAACCAGGCGCTGCTGGTGGGGCAGTACACCATCCTG
>DASPMT010000102.1:0-2255 GCA_035626935.1 Phycisphaerales bacterium
TGCTGGCTCAGGAACTTCTTGAGGCCGGGAAGCTCGAAGGTGGCGCCCAGCCCGATGAGCCGGGTGAGCTTCGCGTCGCGGTGGGTGCTGGTGTAATAGCTGATGGAGCGCTGCACGTCGGCGGCCAGGTCGGCGAAAACCGGGCGCATCGCCTGCAGGATGTGCCGCGCGTGCGGGCTGCTCTCCGCCTCGGCCTTGAGGCGTTCGGCCTTCATGTAGCTGGTGTTAAAGGCGGTGACCAGTGCCTCGGTGAAGTTGTGCCCGCCGATGGGGAACGTCCGGATCCACAGGCGGCCGGCCTCCGCGACGATCAGGTCGCTGCTGGTGGTGCCGATATCGAGGATCACTGTACCGGGCGTGTTCTCGCCGAACATCTGGTCCCAGGCGACGGCGTTGTACGCCGCCAGCGGGCTGAGGGTGAGGATGTCGGGCGTGACGCCAACATCGTGCCAGCCGTGAAGGACCTCGTTGACGCTCTCGGTGCGGATGGCGAAGATGCCGACCTCAACCTCGGGCGAGTCGGGCGCGACGAACGTCTGGTAGTCCCATTGCACCTCATCGATGGGGAACGGGATCTGCTGCATCGCCTCGAACTTGACAATGTCGACGAGGTTCTTTTTGTCGACGGGGGGGAGCTTGGCGAAGCGCGCAAAGCTCTGAGCGCCCGGGACGCTGATGGCGACCGTCGCCTTGCCCAGGTCGTGCTGGCTGATCAGCGTGCCGAGCGCGACGCGAGCGGCTTCCTTGGGGTCGATCTCGGGCGCGCTCAGCGGCCGCTTGTGCGGGATGAGGACAAAGTCCTCGACGCGGACGTTCTCGCCGTCGCGTGAGAGCTTCACCGCCTTGAGGGCACCGGAACCGATCTCGACGCCCCAGCTTGCGTTGCCTGCCATCGCTGCTCCAATTTGGCCGCGTTCGGCCGCTTCTACGGGGTGCGCCGACGCGCTGCCGAGCCAAGCCAACGAGGGCCGACCGGCGCACAAGGGCGCAACCTCCGATCTGTCAATAGGTTACGTCGCCAGTGCCGTCAGGTTCCGACCGTTCCGCATGACCCTGACGGCGCACGCCGCCCGTTCTCCGCTGGCCCCACGGGAGGGACCATTTCAACCGCAACCGCCCCCGGTTTCAAGTCCTTACTCCATATCCGACACCACGTTGACGCTTACTTCACCGGCGCGGCCGGAGCGTCCATCTTCGACGGCACGGTCTGCTCAACCGGCTTTTCCTCCGGCTTTGCGGGTTCGGCTGGTGGCTTGGCCTTTCCGAAGACGAGTTTCGTGTCGTCCGGCAGCTTTTCGATCTTCGTTACCAGCCAGGGCGGGCTGCCGCCCCACCACACGCTGAACGTCAATGACACTTTGTCGCCCTTCTTCAGGTTCGAAAGATCGACCCCCTTAGCAGGGGGGAAGTCCATCGTCATGGCATTCATGCCGACGACCTTGCCGCCTTTGTCCTTGAAATCGTCGATCGCCTCGTGATAGACGCGGAACTCAGTCCGCTTGTCACCGGTCGTGGGCAGCGATGAAACCTCCCCCCGCACGGTGTAGGTGCCGTCGGGCGTCCGTCCCGGCGGTGTCCGGCCGGTCGATTTCTCTGCGGGCGGATCCATCGGCTTGTCTTTTCCGCTGCAGGCGGTGAGGGCTGCCAGGCCGACGCAAAGCAAGAGTGCAAAAAGAAAGCGGCTCATGCAGGAAGCATGAGCCGCGTCAGGGGTCGGGTCAAATGAAGCAACGGCGGCCGAGTCAGGCCTTCTCGATCTTCAGATACAGCTCACACGACTTGAGATCGGCGGCGATGTTGAAGTCAAAGGGCATAGTCCAGGTGGCGCCCTTCTCACAGCGGACAATCTTGCCGCAGGTCTGGCGCATCACCCAGTCGCGGTTGCCGCGGTTCTTGGTCTGCCAGCCGAGCTGACGCTTGTGATAAGCCTTGGCAAGGCCCTTCTTGTTGACCGGATCGAGCCGCATGAGCCGCTCGATGGTCTTCTCGCGACCGGCTGCGCTGGGGACAGCGGTGACGGTGCACTTGACGTTCTGGCCGGCCTTGAAATCGATCATTGGGAAAGCTCCGACGGCCCGGGGGCGCGCCCCGGGCAGGGCCAAGATGGTAGGCACGCGGCATGCAGGGGGCTACTCGCCGCGGCCATTGCCGCGCGCACCCCGTTGTGCGTCAGGACGGTGAAATCGATCGCGCAATGCGCGCAAAGAGCGGCACGGAACCCGCCGACATCTATCATCCCCTCTATGCCCCCACCC
>DASPMT010000103.1:0-6751 GCA_035626935.1 Phycisphaerales bacterium
ATGCCCAAGGACAAACAGAGAAACGCCCCACCGATCGGCCAGCGCGCTCAGCGTTGGCGGTGACTGGTTGCGCCCCCATGTCATCAGATGGGCCGAGCCGGTGCGGGGCTGGTAGTCAGCCTCGCCCAGCCCGCGTTCGAGGATGGAAGCGTCGAAACGCTCCAGATCGCTGTCGCCCGGCAGGCTATGGGCGCAGAGAATGTGGGCTCCGCCGCCCGCGGGCCGGCACCGCAGCGCGATCGGCATCGAGCGGATGAACGACGCCAGCGCCGAGTTGACCGCGGGAGCCAGGTCGTCGAACACGTACTCGACCGCATCGTTGAACGCCTTGACGCAGTTGACGCCGTTCTTGATCACGCCGCGGCCCGCGATCTGGCTCAGCTCGTGGTTCGCCAGCAGCACGTGCACGTGCTCGGGATTGGCGGCCTTGATCGCCGCGGCCCGCACCAGCACGCGATACGAGGGGTCCATGCCCTCGTGCAGGTTCTCGCCGTGGATCAACTCGTGCAGCGTCACGTGGGCGGGCTCGCCGTCGCCGTCCAGCGCCGCCATCTCGACGACGCGCTGAAAATGCACCGGGTTGTCGTGCAGGTCGCCCGTCGCCAGCAGCGTGCCGGGCCCGTCGACCACGTCGATCGACCCCGCGCGGCAGCTCGCGTTGAGGTTTGCGCGCGTGCCCGCCTCGAGGCACGCGACCACCTGCGCGGCCGAGGCGACGTCGACGGTTGCGGGGAGGGGCATCTGCTATTGAAGGGCCGTCACTTGCCGCCGGCGTCGGAACTCCCGACGTTGCGGAACGAGCCGCTCTTGCGGAGCTCCGCCTCCGCCAGCAGCTTGCCCCGGATGAGGTTGAGCCGTTCGGCCACCTCGGTCATGCTCTCGGGCCGGTTGGCCGGCTCGATCTGCACGCACTCCATGATCAGCTTGTCGAACAGCTCCGGCACGCGCGGGTTGATCTCGCACGGCCGCTTGGGCGGCTTGATCATCGTGTCGTCGAGGCTGCCGACGAGCGAGTCTCCCTTGGCCAGGGCCGTCGGGACAAAGTGCTTGGTCAGCGACCAGTACATCGTGGCGCCGAGGTTGTAGATGTCGGTCTTGTGCGTGATCGGCCGCCGGTGCACCTGCTCGGGCGCGATGTAGTCGGGCGTCCCCTGGATGCGCTTCTTCACCGTGTTGGCGGCGCACGACTGGCCCAGGTCGATCACCTTCACCACGCCGCCGCTTGAGACGACGACGTTGTTCGGCTTCATGTCCGCGTGGACGAACCCCTTGCCGTGCATGTGCGCCAGGCCCTTGGCCACCTGCTCGAAGATGTCCGCGGCCACGTCGAACGTCCGCGGGGGCTTCCTGTCAAGGCTCTCGCCGTCGACCAGTTCCATCAGCAGGAACATCTCCGTGACCGCCAGCAGGCCGGTCCGCTTCTTGATCAGCCGGTCCATCTTGCGGATGACCGGGTGGTCCAGCTTGCTCCCGATCTCGTACTCCGCCTCGGTCTGCTCGAGGAAGCGCTCGTCCTTCTCAGTCTGCTTGACCACGTGCTTGAGCGCGTGGATGCGCTTGGTCTTGGTGTCGTTAACGAGGTAAATGATCGACGCCGCACCGCGGCCGAGCTCGGCCATCACGCGGTAGGTGTCGATCATCTCGCCCTGTTTGAACACCTGCACGTCGGCGTCCTGTGACAACAAACCCATGGCCGTTCCTGACTCAGGGACGCCGACCGGCGGCCCCGCACGAGGGGTGATCAGTCTAGGCGTCGGTTGTACGACCGTTTCCCGTACAACGTCCGCCGTCGCAACTTGCTTGCACCTATTCGGTTGTCCCGGCGACACGGTTGAACCGAACGGATAAAGAACGATGCGGATCGGGTGATACAACCGTCCAACTCCTGAGCGAACGAGGGTTTGCCCCGAGTTGGCCATCCACTGAGGGTCGGGCCGGCCGAGTGGACTTGCGGGGCCCGTAACCAGCAACCCAACAGTGAGAACGAAAAAGCCCCGGTCCGCCGGGGCTCTGACGTTTGGCTGAGTTGCTGGGGCTTACTGACCCTGCGCGATCATCGCACGGAACTGGCGCTCGGGGAAGAGCGAGCCGGGGTCGGCTGTGGGGGCGATGTCGCGGTGCAGGTAGACCTTGTCGCGGGCGATCCCCAGCTCATCGCAGAGCTTGTCGACCAGGGCCGCCGTGCGCTGGAGCTGAGCGGCGGTGAAGTGCTCACGCGCGCCGTCGCCGACAAGGCAGATGGAGATCGCGTTGTTGTTGAAGAACTTCTCGTTGCGTCCGCCCGCGTGAGCGCCGGGGTACTGCTCCATCCAGCGATAGGTCACGTGCAGGTCGCCGTCGTCCATGCCGCGTCCGTTGCCGACGACGAAGTGGTGGCCGATCCCTTTGAACCCGAGCTTCGTGTGCTCGCGGGCGATTGACTCCGGAGAGCCGACGGGGGAGTCAGAGTGGTGGATGACGATCGCCTTCCACCGCGCCTTGTCCAGCGGGCGGTTGGTCTTCAGCACCGACTCGAGGTTGAAGGTCGTTCCCGTCGCGGCCAGGGCGGGCATCGTGCGGCCGTCGACGCGCGGGGCGTGCTGGCGGTCCAGCAGCAGGAGCGAGCCGCCGACGGCGGTCATGGCGCCCATCAGGCACAGCCACACCGTGCGCGCACGCGCGCCGGCGCTGGGAGCCTTGGTGCGGGAAGAGCGGGAAGTGCGGCGGGACCTTGCCATGGAAGCTCACGTCCGTGGAGCGGCGAACAGACGAACAGTAGATCGACCGAACGCATGGATCGGCCTACTCGCGCCCCTCGCTTGGCAATTGACGGAATTATTCTCGGTCCTGTGCAGCGCCAAGGTCCGCCCTGTTTTACCGACGCGCAACAGATGCGGACCCTGCCGAACACGCACCAACCGCTGCGTCGAATCAGTCCTTTGTCGAAAGACGCTGACGGATATTCGGCTTGTCGCGCCCGAGGTCGTCGGTGAGGGTCTGCGGGGCGTACTGCCCGCGCACCGAGTCGTACGAATCGAAAGGCGTGCGCGTCTCGGCGGGCGAGAGCAACGGCCTGTTGCACCCAGACGCGACGAGCACAAGGGCGGCGACCACGCCGGCTCTACTGAATTTCCTCACCGTCTGCTTCATCGCCGCTCAGTGTATCACGCGGCCGATCCGCCATCGCCCGGCCCAAGCAGCGTCGCTCCCGGCCCGGTCCGCAGCCGGCCGCGCCGGAGCAGCTGATCGATCCCTAGGTAGACCGCGGCGCACACCGCGGTGGCGAGGTTCAAGCTGCGCTCCCCCGGCGCCATCGGCAGGCGCACGGAGCGTTCCGTATACCGCGCCACCAGTTCGGCCGGCAGGCCGCTGGTCTCGCCGCCGAACAGAAGTACGTCGCCCGCGTTCAGCTCAACGTCGTGAACGACGCGCCCCGTGCGCGTCGTGAACACCCACAGGCGGCCGGAGCGCTCCGGCTCTGAGCCGACGAGCGAGGCCAGGCAGGCGTCGAGCGTTTCATGCTCAACCGGCGCCAGGCGCGCCCAGTAGTCCAGCCCAGCGCGCCGGCAGGCCTTCTCCGACGTGTCAAAGGCCAGCGGCCGGATCAGGTGCAGCGAGCACCCGGTCGCGACGCAGGTGCGCCCGATGTTCCCCGTGTTGTTGGGGATCTGCGGCTGGTGCAGCACGATGTGGAAGAGCGGCGTCGTCATCGAGCGGTCGGTGGGAATGAAAAAACGCCCGGGACGGTACACCGTCCCGGGCGCGGGAAGACTTGATGGGAGAGGGCTCAGCCGCCCTTGTTGGCGATCGCCTTCTTCTCGGCCAGCCGCCGCGCCTGGACGCCGGGGTCCCGGTCGATCACCTGCTGCACGATGTCGCGGAAGTGCGGCTGGAGGGGGTTGCCCTGCCACCGGACCACGCCGTCGGTGCTGAGCACGAACACGCACGGGATGCCGCGCACCATCACCTTCTTCATGATCGCGCTGCCCACGTCGTACGCGTGCGCGTACTCGGAGTTGTGCTCGCGGAGGAACTGCTGCACCGTCGGACGGCTCTCGCCCTGCGGGTACTTCTCCGCCTGCTCACCGCTGAGCTGGCCGCCGAACTTGAACCCCGAGACGCCCACGACCTGCAGGTCGTCGCGGAAGGTGCGCTGCATCTCGTCGATCAGCGGCATGGCCCTCTTGCACGGGACGCACCAGGTGGCCCACAAGTCCACGACGACGACTTTGCCGATCAGGTCAGGAGCCTTCCCCTCGGGCGTGTTGAGCCACTGAACGCCCTCGAAGCTGAACGGAACCTGCTGACCCTGGAAGTCGACGCCGAGCGACTCGACGATCTCCTTGTCGTTCTTGGTCGGCCAGAACGCCTTGTCGTACGCGTCGGGCGAAGGGGCGGCGAAGGTGACCTTGGGCTTCTGGCCCGCCTCGATGCCGGTCCCCTTGGTCACGGTGCGCCGGGCCTTGGCGTCAGCGTCCTTCAGGCGCTGGGCGAAGGCGGCGGGCGCGCCGGCGGCGTCGGCCGGGGTCTCGGCGGCCAGCGCGCTCACCGCGGGCTCGATCGCGTCGCTGCCGATGTCGGCAAAGCGCAGGTGCCCGGCCCGGTCGATCACGTACACGTCGGGGTCTCCGTCGCTCATCAGCGCGGCGCGGAGCTTGTTGCCCGAATCCTTCGCGGTCAGCACGGTGACGTTCTTCTCCGCCAGCACCTTGGCGGCGCTCTCGTAGCGCGTGTCGTTGTGCGCCGCGATGACTACGACCCCCTTCTCCTTGTGCCGCTCGCCGAGCTGGGCGATGCGCGCGATGAGCGACTGGTTGCTCGGCTGCCAGCTCGACCAGAACGCGATCACCACCACCTTGTCCTTCATCGACTCGGCCGTCGGCGCTGCGCCGTTCTGCCAGTCGGTCAGCAGGGACCAGTCGATCCCAGCGGGCTTGAGCTCCAGCGCCGTCAGCTTGTCACGCCGCGACTCGCCGCTCGTGCCCTCGCGCGCGATCTCCGGGTTGGCGATCGGCGGAGCGGCCAGCGCAGCGCCCGCGGCGGCGACCAGCGCGGCGGCGGACAGGAAGAGGCTGGAAGAACGCGTCATGGTCTGACTCCTGAAAGAAATCCCGTAATCGTGCGGTGTGGGCGGCGCAGAACGCGCCCGCCCCATGGATTCGTCGATCCGCCCTTGGGCGATGCCAAGAACTCCCGGATCAGTATACAACAGATTCCCGATGCCCGTTGCCACAACCGTTTGACGCACGACTTGTTCCGTGGTTCGCGGTACGTCAGGGAAGCGGAGGGGCCGGCAGTCCCGTCCTGCCCAGTTCATACAGCGCTACGGCGCACGAGGTGGCGGCGTTCAGCGAATCCACCCCCGACGCCATCGGGATCCGCACGCGATGGCGGGCGGCGGTCAAGGTGGCCTGCGTCAACCCATGACCTTCGGCTCCCACCAGCAGGGCCAGACCCCTTACAAGGCCCTTATCCTTGTCGGCTGCCAGCTCCGCCAGCGTCCGGTGTCCACCTGGTGTTAACGCCAGCGTTTCAAACCCCGCTCCGTGCACCTGATTCAGGTCGTCCGGCCACCGGGCGGCCGTCGCCCAAGGCACCCGCAGCGCCAACCCCACCGAAACCCGCAGCGACTTCCGGTACAGCGGGTCGGCGCACCGCGGCGAAAGCAGCACCCCGCATGCGCCCAGCGCCGCCGCGTTCCGGAAGATCGCCCCGATGTTGTCGTGGTTGGAGAGGTCCTCAAGCACCACCAGCGGCCCTCCGTGCCGCTCGGCCACCGCAAGCAGCTCACCGGTGGAAAGCGGCCGCTTCCTCGCCCCGACCGCCAGCAGCCCGCGGTGGATCGTGAACCCGATGACGCGCTCCATCGCCGCGTGCGCCAGCGTATAAACCGGTACCCCCGGCCGCAGCCGTTCCAGGTCGTCGCGGTTCGCCTCGACCATCGCCGGGGTTGCCAGCACGCTGAGGGTGGCGTGTCCGCATCGAACCAGATGGTGCAGCACCACCTTCCCCTCGGCGTAGAACTTTCCGTGCGGCGCCTCGGCAGACCCGCTGACGCCCGCGCCGCCGAACTCCGCCGCGAGCTGGCGCTCCTTCACGTCGGCGTAGTCGGCCAGGCGCGGGTCCGCCGCGTCGTTGAGCGGAATGATGTTGAGCGCCGGCACGTCGACGTACTATTGGCCATGAAGCACTCGCTCGCACTGCGTGGCGCCGCCCTGACGCTCTCGGCCCTCCTCGTGACCGCCGCCGCGTGCGAGGAGAAGGCCCCTCCGCCCACGCCCACCGGCGGCGGCGGCCGCATGGGCAGCGTCGCCCGAGGCGTGCGCGACACCGTGCGGAACACCGAGGGAGCGATCAACGACAACCAGCAGCAGGCCGTCGACGCCGCCAACGACGTGCAGGCCGGCAACGCCTCGCAGGCGGGCAAGACGTTCGGGCTCGCCGGCGTCGATTTCACGCTGCAGCCGGGATGGTCGGCGCTCGCCGTGACCGGCATGCGCAAGGCCGACCTTGTCTACAAGGGTTCGACCGGCGAGGTGCACGCCATCTTCTACACCCTCGGCGGCTCCACCGAGGACAACATGAGCCGGTGGGAGCAGCAGGTGGAGACCACCGGCGAGCCCGCCAAACGCTCCAGCCAGGAAGTGAACGGCCTGACCGTCCACAAGATCGACATCCGCGGCTCCTACAGCGGCATGTCCATGGACAACACCCGGGCGCCCGCCGAGCCCAACTCGCGGTTTATCGGCGTCGTGATCGAGGGCGGACGCGG
>DASPMT010000104.1:0-7280 GCA_035626935.1 Phycisphaerales bacterium
TTCCCGGGCACGACGATCCGCTCGCGGTTCATCGTCGCGGCCAAGGCGACGCCGCTGGGCGACGGCCTCTACCGCTACGAGTACGCCGTCTACAACCACAACTCGGACCGGTCGGCGCAGGCGTTCACGGTGCCGATGCCGGTCGCGGCGACGGTGAGCGACGTGACCTTCCACGCGCCGATGTGGCACTCGGGCGAGCCGTACAGCAACGCGCCGTGGACGGCGACGCGCTCGACGGGCGGGCTGACGTTCGCGACGCAGACCTTCGCGCAGAACGCCAACGCCAACGCGCTGCGCTGGGCCTGCCTCTACAACTTCGGCTTCACCGCCGACGCGGCGCCGACCACCGGCGACGCCGCGCTGGCCCTCTTCAAGCCGAGCGTCACCGGCGGGCCCGCTTCCATCAACGCGGCGGCCGTCCCGGTCCCGACCGTTCCCCCGCACTGCGGCCTGGCCGACATCGGCGCGCAGGGCGGTGTGGCGGGTCAGGACAACGCGCTTGACAACAACGACTTCGTCGTGCTGATCGACTTCTTCTTCGCGGCCGACGGGCGCGCGGACTTCGGCACGCAGGGCGGCATCCCCGGCGCTGACGGGGTGTTCGACAACAACGACTTCGTCGTGTTCTTCGATACGTTCTTCGAGGGGTGCGTCTGAGGGGACTTCCTCCGGCGCCGCCTCGGGCGGTGAGTCTGTGAAGTGAATAAGGGCCCCTGCCGTTGGTTGGCGGGGGGCCTTTTTCATTCGGGAAGCGTCGTAGGAAATGCCCCGGGCAAACGGATGCCCGGGGCTTGGAGTGGACGTGTTGGTGTGCCGCCGTTCAGACTGGAGGGTCAGGCCGCGAGGCCGAGGCTGCCGGTGAAGCCCGTGGCGCCGCCGGCGCCGAACTGCACGGTGACGGGGAGCGTCGCGGCCAAGGTCCTGCGCCCCGCGCACGGTCTGCAACACGTACTCTTGGGCCAAGTCCCAGGCGTGCATCGATTCGTTCTTCACGAACATGGAAGGGTGCGGCTGGAACTGGGCGTGGACCTGAGCCCGCGAGGACCGATGCCGACCACCGAAGCCGAACACACCGTTGCTGATCGGCAAGGCGAACGGCGGGCCAGCGCCCGTCGGTCGCTTTTCTCACCGATGTCCGTGGCGTCGTGGGGGGGCGTGATCGTGGTGGCGCTCGGCGCCACGGTCTACGTGCTCACCACGGGCCGCTATCCACCGCTGTGGGTGCTCGGCGCTGCGCTGGCGATCCCGGTTGCCATCGGTCTGGCCGACGTGTTGAGCACGTTCGCACGCGTACGCACCCTGCGGAGGAACCTGCGCGAGCACCGCGGGCTGATCTGCCGCTCGTGCCACCATCCGCTGCCCCGCGAAGCGCCCGTCGGCCGGTGTCCTGAGTGCGGGGCCGCCTACACGCACGCCGAGGTCATCGCCGCGTGGCGCTAGTAAATTCCGGTTTGGCTTTCCTCACCGGGTTCAATAAAGAGTGAACCACGCGGACGTGTTCACTGGTCTAGCGTGCTCGATGGCGAAGAGACGCGCATCGACAACGATGATCTCGGTGCGCATCGTGGACGGTCCGCACGCGAAGATGAAGGCGGTCGCCCTGCCGGTTGATTGCTTCGAGGTCGCCGGCGAATACGCGACCGTGCGGTTCCACCTCTGGCCCCAGGGCGGGCCCACTTGCACGGAGCCGGGCGAGCGCATCGCCGTCCACGAGTACCGGATCGCGGCCGCAGCGATCACCGCGCCACGCGGCGGACGGAATGGAGGCATTGCTGTCCTGCGCACGTGCTGATGTGAGCACAAAGGCGGCCACGAGCCGCCAGGCACTGAATGAGGCGATGCAGCGCTATGTGGAGAATGCGGTCCGAGCAGTCCAGCAATTGCCCAGCCCACAGCGCACGATTTTGAGCATTTCAGAGGTGCAGCAGAACAGTAGGGACGGGCAACTTCGCGCTCACTAATTTGCCAAATTGGCCTGTCTGCGTGCGCAATCTGCTTTTCTCAAAGGCTGACTTCCCGATGGGCACGGTTCTCGGTCGGCAGGGTCCGTCTTGGTCTGTGAATCAGCGCTTTAGCCCAATCCCAATGGCGCTGGACCGGGCGGTGCCTGCCTAAATACTCCCATTATCCTGCGGTGCTGGAAGTGAGGTTCTCACGCCAGTATCAGCCAATAGACAGGATCAACTCCTCCCCCTGGTTTCGGGGGCTGTTGACGCGGGGGCTGACCGGGTGCATCTGGAGGATGCCGTCGGGGGCGGGGAGCAGCAGGCCCTGGAGAGCGGCGGGCTCGGCGTGCGGGTCGAGCCAGCGGGGGGCCGACTCCGGCTCGAGGACGACGGGCATCCGGTCGTGCACCTGCGACATGAACTCGTTCGCCGTGGTGGTGACGATGGCGAAGGTCTCGACGCAACCCTCGTCATCCCCATCCTTCCCCCATCGCTCCCACAGGCCCGCCAGCAGCAGCGGCCGGCCGTCGGCGCGGGTGATGTAGTGCGGCTGTTTGGGGCCCTCGACCGGCTCGGCGCCGGGGATCAGCGGCGGCGACTGCGTCCGCTTCCACTCGTAGAAGCCGCTGACGGGCACGATGCAGCGGCGCGCCGCGAAGGCGGCGCGGAAGACGGCGTTGGTCGCGACCGTCTCGGCGCGCGCGTTGATCGGGCCGCGCTTGGAGTCCTTGGACCAGTGGGGCGCGAGGCCCCAGCGCAGCGGCGCAACTTCAAGGCCGGTCACCTTGCCGCCGTGCACCGCGGCGCGGACGATGGGAGCGGACTGCGTCGGGGCGATGTTGAAGCGCGCTTCGAAGAGGGCGGCGTCGGTGACCTGCGCCAGCCGCTGCGGCCACACCCCCTGCGCGAGCAGGTCGTGCAGTTCCTTCCACGTGAACTTGTGCGTGTAGCGGCCGCACATGCGCCGGAGCATAGAGGCCGCGGGCGGAGGGCGGCGCGCGGGGTACGGGGTGCGGGTGCGCGGATGTCCAGCGTCTTTTGGGGTGAGGGGGCGGCGATCCCGGCTTCCTCACGGGCAGGCGCACTTGAAGCGTTCCTGCGCACGGCCCTTCCGCTGCGGGCTTGCGCCGCCGACCCCTGCAATCCGGGGGGTGTCGAGCGGTCGGCACAGTTTCTTTCGGTTTGCTGTCATTTCGCGCCGCTGGGGGCCGCTCCTCAAGGTGGAAGCCGGACCGCGCGCAGACGTTTCGCGGGCAGTTCGGCAGCACCCCGATTTGAGAAGTTCACACGTGCTTGGAAATCTTCGTTCGATGTTCTTTGGCGGGAATGCGGCCCGGCGACCTGCCGCCGCTCTCGCGTTGCGGGCGGCCGCTGTGCTCGCAACAGCGGCAGCACTCGCGCCGGCGCAGGCGCAGAGTCCAGCCCCGTACACCGAGGTCGATCTCGACAGCTTCTGGGATTGTCTCGTACTGCAGGTGCAGAACAATTTCATCTGCCCCCTGCCCGCCGGCGGCGGCCGCATGCACGGCCCGTTCTTCGTGCAGGCCACTTCCCCCACTGGCGATGCCTACTGCTGCCAGTCCAACCCCATCGTCATCACTGCGGGCACGGAGGTTGAAGTAAGTGGCACGGTGGACATCACAGTGTGCGGCAGTTACAAGGCAGGGATGTCCCTCAGCAAGAAGACTTCGACGACCGTGCAGACGACCCACCCGCCCTTTCTGTGCGGCTGCATGGTCCTCACCGCCCAACAGAACTACTGCGTCTACGTCAGCGAGGCTCACGTCAACTACTGCTCAATTCTGGGCGAGCATGGGAACACGCGCCGGTGGTGGAAGCACTACGTGATCCCCGCCGGCGTGCCGTCCATTGCGCCCTACTACTACGCCGACCCGGTCCGTTGCAGCTGCCCCGTGGGCGTGCCCTACGCCCACCCCAACCCGCAGGTGACAACGCCCGCGCCCACCATCGCGCCCCTCCCGACGACCACGCAGCGGCCGTGGGACCCAGGGACGGACGGGACGCCGCCGAACCCCGACGGAACGTGGCCGACGCAGGGGCCACCCACGCCCGGCCCGGCTGCGGTCGAATTCAAAGTAGACTTGGGCACTGACTTCAAGCAGCGGATGCTCAACTCGGCGCTCGACCTCAACCTGTACGAGTGCCGGATGATCGTCCGCGCCCTCTACGACGAGCTCCGCCAGACGGGCTCGCACGCCGGTCCGGACACGCCGACGGTGGTGCAGATCACCGACGACATCAAGCTCACGGGCACGCTCAACTCGATCATCAAGCAGCTCCGCCAGTACGCGAGCGACCGCGTGCGGTCCAAGACGTACGGCGACTTCGACGGGGATGGTGAGCGCACCGCGGCCGACTTCGCTATCCTCCAGGACAAGGTGATGACGCCGCCGACAGAGGAGAGCGAGCGCCGGAAATACGACCTCGACGGCAACGACCAGTTGACCGGCAACGACCTCGTCTGGTGGACCCAGATCAACGCAATCTGAGCCATGCGAACCCTCCCACACATCGCTTCCCTTCTGCTCGTCGGGACCGCGTGGGCCGCGGTGTTGTGGGGGGGCATTCGTGCCTCTACAGGCGTTAGGGTCACCGCCAGCGGCGGGCACGGCTTCCGGGTCGACGAATCCGGGAACTACCGCATCAACCCGAGCAACGGGAACGACCTCTACGCCCTGTCGCGCTATACGGAGTCAATCGGCCGCATGGCGCATTTCCTCTTCTGGCCCCTCGAGCAGCGCTGCTGGGGGGAATGGGTTTGGACCGAGTGGGCCGGTTCGGGGCGCGGGCGCACCGATGTGCCCGCGCCGACCGAGGAGCAGTTCGTGCATGCGGCGGCAGACATGGACAGGATTACGCGGGTGCCCGGCCTCGACTACATGAAGGTGTGCGTGCCCGGCGGGCCCTTCTCCCAGACGGTCTATTACACGCCGGGAGTCGTTGCGCTGCTGGCGTTCTCTTACCTGCTCACGGGGCCGGTGACGCTCGCAGTAGTCACCCGCGGCGCTCGCGGCCTGCGGCGGCGACGGGTGCGGCGGCGGGTAGCGGCCGGTCTCTGCCCGGTCTGCGGCTATTCAACCGCCGGCGCGGGGCTTACGAAGTGTCCTGAGTGCGGCGTGTCGGCAATCGCAACGCAACACGCCGTCTAACCGAGCGGCGGCAGTGCGCCTGTTTCCGGACGCGACGTTGTCCGTTCGGCCCATGTCCGGAGCGATCGTGGCGTCACCACGGCCGGTGCTGGAGTGATCACGGCCGATGCTGGCGGCGCGGCGGCCGGTGTTGGCGGCAGTTCGGCGCCGCGTCGTGCGAGCGCGGCCGGTGTTGGCGGCGTCACGGCCGGTGCGGGTATGAGCGCGGCCGGTGGTGGTGCCGCCGCGGGCGGCGGTGGAGCGGCCGCGGCCGGCACTGGCGGTGCGGCGACCGGCCGCGGAAGGGACGCGGCAGGCCTGACCGGCGTTTGCGACGCGATAAACGGCCGCGGACGTGGCGGAGCGACCGGATGGAGTGGGGGAGCGGGGGGCGTGGCAACGTCGAGCCGAGTGCCAGTGCCCCCGTGTCAGCGGCACGCCCGTTCGATCAGCGTGACCATCTCATCCGCGCTGTACTTCTCCGTCGCGTGCAGGTACGGCCGGGCCTGCGTCCGCGCTACGACGAGATCGAGGTCGGGGAACACGTACACGTCCGTGTTCAGGAAGCCGCGCATCGACCAGGTCCGGGGCTTGTGGGTGAGCCACCAGAGCATGCCGTAGTCGTTGGAACGCTCGCACGGCGTGGTCATCGTGGCGATCCACTCTTTCGGCACCACCTGGCCGGCGCCCGGCCATGCGCCCCTCAGGCGGACCAGTTCGCCGAAGCGGGCGAATTCGCGCAGGGTCGTCCGGGCGTCGGCGTAGGTGTTGGTCACGCCCTTCTCGTCGCGCCACATCTGCGTCGAGGTCGCGCCGATCGGCTCGAACAGGCGCCGCTTGGCGAACGACCAGAGCGGCTCGCCCGCGGCCTTTTCGAGCACCGGCGAGAGGAGCTGGACCCCTTCGTTTGTGTACGCCCAGGCGGTGCCGGGGTCGGTGACGGGCGTCTGTCTCTCCGCGAACCCGTTCCAACCTTCGCCCTCGACGCGCGTGCGCACCGACGGCACGTGCGTAAGCCCCCCGGTCATCGTCAACAGGTGGCGGACTGTCACGCCCGCCCGGCGGCCCTCATTCCACGAAGGCACGTACCTGCTGAGGGGGTCGTCGATCCCGACTTTCCCCTCAGAGATCAGGATCCCCGCGAGCAGGCCGGTGATCGATTTGGCCGACGACATCGTCATCATCGGGTCGCGGTAGAGCGGCGAGTACCACTCCATCACGATGTTCCCTCGACGAGCCACCAGCACACCGTCGGCGCCTGAGCGCTCGCACAAGGTCCGGAGCTGCTCCAGCGCAGTTCCGTCTACATCCTCGGCGGCGGGCGGCGCGACCTTCCAATAGGAATCCTCTCTCGGGGGCTCGTGTACGGACGCCTCGACCTTGAGCCCCGGCAGTGCCGGAAGGCCCAAGGCCTTTCTGAGCTCCGCCATCTCCAGCTTCAGTGGGTCTGAGCGTTCCAGCGCGTCGGCCGCCGCGGCGAAGGCTGTGAAGGCCTCAGCAGCCCGATCCGCTTGACCGGTCTTTTGGGCCGCGAAGGCGAGGTGCATCAGGACGTCGCAGCGTCCCTGGGGGTAGAGGTCCGGCCGCTTCAGCACCAGCTCGGCGGCGGCCGCTGCCTGCGCGTGGTCGCCAGAGAGATTCAGCGAGCGCACCGTCCACACCGCCGTCGGCGTGTCGGCGCCCTCGAGCAACTCCACGGGGTTCGCGGGCGGCCCTGGCTGCTTTGGCGCCAAACCGAGCTCTTTACGCAGGTCCCCCTCCATGTACCGACGCGACCAGTGCTCGGCGGGGACGCGCTCAGAGAGCGAGTCGAACGTGGTGATCGCCGCTTTGGCCGCGTCTTTGTCTCCTAGCTGTGCGCGCGCCAGCGCGACGAGGCAGCAGGCTTCCGCCTTTTCCAGCGCCGTTGCGTCCGCTCGTGCCGCTGCTCTCTCGGCGATGTCGGCGGACTCCGCCCACGCTTTCGCCCGGCTCTTCTCCATCGATCTGCGAAGCAGCTCGCTCACCGGTTCACTGATCTGGACCGTCGCCGCGGGAGCGCTCGCCGGCAGGGCGCCTCCGCCCGCGATCGGGGTCAACATCGCGACGCCGCTCGCTCCACGCCACAGTTTTGATTTGATTCGCATTTTTCTTCGCCCCTGTTACGTCTGCGCAGCCGAACCTGAGATGCGCCAGAACGAATGAG
>DASPMT010000105.1:0-3136 GCA_035626935.1 Phycisphaerales bacterium
CGCCAGCCGGCTGATGCCGATCTCGCGGTGGGCCATCTCGCGCCCGCGGAAACGCTGGGTGATCTGCACCTTGTGGCCCTCGAGCAGGAAGCGCCGGGCCTGCTTGACCCGGATGCCGACGTCGTGCGGGTCGATCTTCACCGACCGCCCGAGCCGCACTTCCTTGAGCTCGCTCGCCTTGGCGCCCTTGTTCTTGCTCTGCTTGCTCTGCTCGTACTTGAACTTGCCGAAGTCCATGATCTTGCACACGGGCGGGCGCGCCTCGGGTGAGATCTCGACCAGGTCGAGCCCCTGCTCCTCTGCCATCTTCAGAGCGACGGGCGTTTCGATCACGCCGATCTGCTCGCCGGCGGGGCCGACGACGCGGATGGGCGTGATGCGGATAAAGTGGTTGACGCGCGTGCGCTGCGGGGGGCCACCGGGGCCTGGGCGTGAGAAGCGGCTAATGGGCAAGTCTCCTTGGGACTCAGAAACCAGACAACGCCCGCCGGCCTCCACGGTGGGGGCCGGGCTGGGCAACAGCAGCATGGACACGCGCCCTCATCATGAGAGGGAGAGCGAATGTTGAGGCTGCGGAACAATCATCAAGGGTAACGCTCGCGTCGGGAAGTCCTGCGGGAAGAGTACCCGAGGCCGCACAAGCCTAACACCGGTTTCCAGCCCGAGCAACCCGGTTTTCGCGGATAAAGCCGGCTTCACGATCGCTCTCAGAGCACGAGCCTTGCTTAAGCCCGGCAACCCGCGTCAGTCACGCACTGAGACGAGCACGATATTCACCACCACGCTGACCACCAGCAGCACGCACATGGTTGCGAACAGCCAGACCGCGACCCCGCCCCCGGCAGCGGTCGATGTGTCAACCTGAATCTCCGCCGCGGCCGACGCCTCGGCCTTCGCGAGCGCCGCCAGGTCCACGCCGCCAACGTCCTTGTGGGCGATCGGGGGGTTCTTGCCGTCGCGGACCGCTTTGAGGTCGCCGATGAGGTCCTTGGCCGACTGGTAGCGCTTACGGGCGTCCTTGGCCATCATCATCTCGATGACCTCGGAGATCCCCGCCGAGAGCTTGGGGTTGACATGGTCGGGCGCAACAAGCTCGCCCTTGAGGTGCTTGTGCATCACATCCGATGGGTTCTTGCCGTCAAACGGCACCGACCCGGTCACCATGTGGTAGAGCGTGGCGCCGAGAGAGTAGATGTCGGCGGCGGGGGTGATCTTTACCTCACCGCGGATCTGCTCGGGGGAGATGTAGTAGGGAGTGCCGAAGGCCTTCCCCTTTTCGGCTTCGGCGGCCTCAACATCGGAGACGGCGCGCGCCAGGCCCATGTCGGCCAGCTTGGCGACACCCTCCTTGGTGAGCATGATGTTCTTGGGCTTCACGTCGCGGTGGATCAGCCCCCGCTCGTGAGCGTGCTGGAGCGCCTCGGCCACCTGAAGGGCGATATCGACCGCTTCCTTTTCGGCATAGCGCTTGTGCTTGGCGATGTCGTCAAAGACCGTGCGGCCGTCGACGAACTCCATCACGAAGAAGTGGAACTCGCCGGCCTTGCCGACGTCGTATGCCTGCACGATGTTGGGGTGGTTGAGCTGCGCAGCGGCCCGTCCCTCGGCGTAGAAACGCTCTATGAACTGCACGTCGTTGGTGAATCGGCGCGGGAGGACTTTGATCGCCACGTGCCGGTCGAGGCTGAGCTGCCGGGCCTTCCAGACCGCCGCCATCGCGCCTTGGCCGAGTTTGCCCAGCACCTTGTAGCCGGGGATCTGCTGGCTGCCGCGCTCCGCCTCCGCCTGCTTCTTCAGCCGCTCGGCCTGGCGCTTGGTGATGTAGTCGCTGCTGACCAGCAGCTCGACGAGCGAGCGCTGGTTGTCCTCCTGCACTTGCAGCCGGGCGTGCTCGATGCAGAGCTGGACCTCTTCCGGCGTGGCGAGCCCTTGGTCGACCACCAGCCGGCCGACGAACGTATCGATATTCGTCGAACCTGCCCGCGTGCGCTCGTTGGGATCTCCCTTGGAACCTGATTTGGAATCGACAAGTGGTCCGTGAATGCCCGACCCTTCGGCTCCCCCCGCGCCCCGGCTTCCCCCGACGCCGCCGGTCCCGATCGGGTTCGTCTCGGCCAAGTCAGTGGGGGTGCCGCCGCGGCGCGAGCCGTCGGAAGGTTGCGGTGAGGAAGCGTTGGTCGGGTTCTGGTTCGTCGGGCTGCTCATGTCGGCTCTGGCATCGGCGTGAACGGATCGCTCAAACAACGTATTTGCCCGGACCCTAAGGATCTGAGGCGAAGGAGCGTGGGGGCACGGTGCGGCGGCCGGTTCCCGCCCTCCCCTCCATCCATCAAGCCCGCTCGCCGAACGGCAGCGGCCACCGAATATCGTCCCCACAAGACGCGGCGGCCAGTGTATAAAGGAATACGTAGGGAAGTCGGCACGCGGTTCCATCCTTCCAGAAGGCGAACCCAAGCCACCCAGGCGGGGGGAAGGTAGAAGAGGGTCATCTGCGTGCGGTCATGCGCCGTACGTGGCGATCCCGCTCGGAAATCACTGTGCGCACCTCTTCATCCTGCGCTCAGCCACTCCCTCCGTTGGAGTAGGGTTGATTCCCACCGGTTGTTGTTGGATATTTCACAATCGGCTTCTCGGCCGTCGCGGGCGTGTGGGCCCGCACTTTGGCCCGTTACGGGCCACCCGTCGCCGCCGGTTCTCGGCGCGCGAAAGAGGAAATGAAGGAGACGCACCAATGCGTTGTCACGTTCAACCAATTCCTGTCCATGCCCGTCGCGGCTTCACGCTGATCGAGCTGCTGGTGGTCATCGCCATCATCGCCCTGCTGGTGGGCATCCTGCTGCCGGCGCTCAGCGCGGCGCGGAACGCGGCCCGCAACGCCGTGAGCCAGGTGAACCTCAAGTCGCTCTCGACTTCAATCCTCACCTACAGCAACGACTACCGCGAGCAGCTGCTCAACCCGTTCAACCCGACGACGACGTACAACGGCATGGCCAACACGGCCGATCCGGAGTGGTACTCGGCGCGGGTGCCGCACATGTCCGGCTACGTCTGGCGCTTCAACGACGCGAACTACCAGACGGAGATGTTCGCGTTCCACTGGGCGGGCATCATGCTGCAGTACATCAACCCCAAGGAC
>DASPMT010000106.1:0-2174 GCA_035626935.1 Phycisphaerales bacterium
TTGAAGCGAGCCCCCCACTGCCTTGGGGACGACGCGGAGGCGCGGGCTGATCTTCGCCATCTGGGGCTGAAGGGCCTCGATGAAGGCAAGGAGCGGCGCTTTGACGTGGCGCTCGTAGTCGGCCGTGTGGTCCTTGAACCACTCGGCGGTGTTGTTCTTTTTGAGGTTGCGGAGGAAGGCGAAGAGGGCGGGTGTCAGCGTTGGTGCGGGCATCGGCGGAGCATACCGGAACGGATGTAGCTCGCGCGGGGGCTTACGCCGTCTCTCAGTCGCAGTCCCAGTAGCCCTGCAGCTTGGAGCAGACCTGGCACTTGAAGATGTAGGCCGCGGGGCTGCCACCCCGCTCGAATCGCTCGACCGTTTCCGCAACTCGCTCGGGCGGCCAGTTGCAGTCCGCGAACAGGGAAGGAACAGCTTGTGACCATCGGCCCTTGAGGTCCTCCGCGTCGGCCTCGCCAAGATAGATGCAGGCTCGATCGCAGCAGGCGCACCAATGGTTGTCCTGCCACGTCGTAAAGCCCGGCGTTCTTTGCTCAACCAGAGCGGCATCAGCGGCTGTCATCCGCGCGGTCCCCGGGCCAATGGACTGTGTCGAGGAGTCGTTGAAGAACAAGCCCGTCGCAGCGGCCGAACCGTCGGCGATGCACCAGGGGCAGACCAGCCGGTCTCTTGTGGGGCGCTTGCCGTACACCGGCCCGGCGTAGAGGACAGCGCGATCCTGATTGCAGATCCCACACGCGTTTGCCGTCTTCGTAAAAACGCGCTCGCGGACGGGATCGGGGAAGAGCGGGAATGTCGGGAGATCGTACATTGTCGAGCACCTCGCCTGCGGTGCCGGCGTTGCCCTGCGTGCACCGCCGCTTCCACACCTGGACGCTGCGCGTCAAGGTCGGCACCTCACTTCAGCGACGCCATGTCGATGACGAAGCGGTACTTGACGTCGCTCTTGAGCATACGGGCGTAGGCCTGCTCGATGTCCTGGATGTTGATCATCTCGACGTCGCTGACGATGTTGCGCTCGGCGCAGAAGTCGAGCATCTCCTGGGTCTCGGGGATGCCGCCGATGGCGGAGCCGGCGATCGACCGACGGCCGACGAGCAGAGGCCAGACGCTGGGGCTCGGGTGCGGGTGCTCGGGCGCGCCGACGAGGCAGAGCGTGCCGTCGGTGCGGAGCAGGTTGGTAAAGGCGTCGAGGTTGTGGCTGGCGGCGACGGTGTTGAGGATGAAGTCGAAGCTCCGGGCGTGCTTGGCCATCTGCGCGTCGTCCTTGGAGATCACCACCTCGTCGGCGCCGAGGCGTTTGCCGTCTTCGATCTTGCCGGGCGAGGTGGTGAAGAGGACGGTGTGGCAGCCGAAGGCGTGGGCGAACTTGACGCCCATGTGACCGAGGCCGCCGAGGCCGACGATGCCGACCTTCTTGCCCTTTGTCGCGCCCCAGTGCTTGAGGGGGGAGTACGTCGTGATGCCGGCGCACAGGAGGGGGGCCGCGGCGGCGAGGTTGAGCTTGGGTGAGACGTGGAGGACGAAGCGCTGGTCGACGGTGATGTTCTTTGAGTAGCCGCCGTACGTCGACTTGCCGGGGAAGTGCTTGTCGGGGGCGTTGTACGTCCACGTCGGGCCCGCCCCCCCCGCCCCCCCGGGGCCCTCACAGTACTGCTCGAGGCCTTTGCTGCACGAGGGGCAGGAGCGGCAAGAGTCGACCATGCAGCCGACGGCGGCGAGGTCGCCGGGCTTGAAGCGGGTGACCTGGCCCCCCACTTTCGTCACGCGGCCGACGATCTCGTGGCCGGGGATGACGGGGAAGGTGATGCCGGGCCACTCGCCTCGGGCGGTGTGGAGGTCGCTGTGGCAGACGCCGCAGTAGAGGATCTCGAAGGCGACGTCGGCGGGGCCGGGGTCGCGGCGGTCGATGGTGAAGGGGGCGAGGGGTGAGGTGGCGGACTGGGCGGCGTATGCGGGGGTGCGGGTGGGCATTTGGGGGGAGGATAGAGGGTGAATCAGGGGATCTCCTCGCCTGCAGCCCTCGTCCGGCCACGATGTGATGAAAAGCTCATGTACAGTGCGCCTTCTGCTGCAAGTCGACTTGGTACCGTCAACGTTTCATGAGCACCCACCATACGAACGACGACATCATCACTACGGGCATCGAAGGGCTCGATCAGGTGCTGGCCGGG
>DASPMT010000107.1:0-3806 GCA_035626935.1 Phycisphaerales bacterium
GGCGTGTGGAACCCGGTCGGCGACCAGTACCTCGGCGATATCGCGCGGATGCCCGCCCAGCCCGGGATGTTCGGGTACAACTTCAGCGCCGGCCCAGACCTCGACGGTGACGGCGTGCCTGAGCTATGGATCGCCGACCCCGCGGCACGGGAGTTTGTGAACGGGCGCGGCTGTGTGTACGTGTACTCGTGGCGGCAGTCGGCGCCGCTCCTCCGCCTGCAGGGTCCCCCCACCGACATGCTCGGGTCGGACCTGCGCATCGTCACCGCCGACGGCGGCGCGACCTGGACGGTGCGGGTCGCCTCGCACTTCCAGGACATCTTCGGGCACGTGTACGAGCGCTGGAACACCTTCTCACCCACCGGTCAACTCACGAGCACCCAGCACCCGTCGCAGGCGACGCTCGTCCTGAAGTCGGGCGATGTCGACAAGGACCTCAGCACCGACCCTGAAGACGTCAACAAGGTCTACGTCAAGGCCGCGGAGCTGATGGATGAGCTGGGGATCACCGGGCAGAAGCACGACGAGGACCTCGACGGCGACGACTTCGTGGATTCTGCCGACATCCTCAAGGTGCTCGAGGCGGTCGGCGTGCCGGAGCCGTCGGTCACCTCGCTCACCGAGGAGGCGCTGTACAACATCGCGCCGACGCGCGGCCTGAGCCGCTGCTGGGGGTGCCCGAACGTCAACTGCTGCGCCACCGGGTGCGCGTGCGCCCGCTACGAGCGTCCGGCCGGCGAGAAGCCACGGGGCTCCGGCGTGCAGCCCGGCTGGTGGACGCCCAGCACGACGCCGCCCAGCGGTGGTGAACTCGGGCCCGTGCTGCCGCCGGGGGCGTACCCCGATCGGCGCACCGACCGCGATCCGATGGAGCCGCGCGAGCCGTGCGACGGCTTCCGCGTCCTGCCGGGGGACATCGAGCCGGGCGGGATCATGCTCCCGCCGACGTTCAACCGCGCGACCGACTCGGTGTCTGCGCGGATCGAGGACGGCAGCGTGGCGCGGTTCTGCGCCAACGAGCAGGGAACGCCGCTGCCGGTGCAGGCGGGCGGCGACATCGAGCTGCGCACGACGCTGACCGATGCCCAGCTCCACATCGCCAACGGGCGCGTGCGCGTCTACGGGCTTGCTCCGGGCGAGACGGCGATCATCGTCGAGGTGAAGACCCGCAACGCGAATGGGGTCATGGAGACGATCGAGATCCGCCAGCCCGTGAAGGTGGGCGGGCGGGTGGAGGCGCGGGTGCAACGAGTCAGGCGCTGGCGCGCCCCCGACTCATGGCTTCAGGCTCACCGTCAGGCTTACGAAGCGGCCGCCGCCGCAGACCTTGCGGCCGCCCGGACGTACACACCGTCGGACACACCACGGACGCGCAACAGCGAACCCGTGCTGGGCGTTCCCGAGGGGCGGCTCGGGTTGAACCCCGACCGAATGGGTCTCGCATCAGAGGGAGAAGGCGAGGACCGCGTCCTGATCTGGGATGCCTGTGACGTGCCCGTGCACGGCAAGGCCAAACGCTACTTCACGAAACGAACGTTCATCGGTCAAGACAACGACTTCGACGGGATATGCGATCCGAGCGAGACGATCGAGTCGCAGACGCTTAACAGCCTGAACATCCAAAGGGCGATCGCGGGCGAGAAAGGACCGTTTGAAGGTCAGCGCATCAGCCTGGAACAGCACCGCGCCGAGGCGAACCCGGGTTCGGAGGTCTTCGCGGTTGTCATCGGGCATGCAGCGGAACGACTCTCCTACGACAACGCCCGCAGCGGAGGGGGCCACGCCGCCTCACACATCCGCGGTTACTACTACCCGGAGGTGTTCGGCGCGCTGATGGACGTAACGGGCCCCGAATTCGAGGGCGGCCCGCCCGAATTCAACCGGTGGGCGGACCCCGACGCGGGTACCGAGCGATACCGGCCCCACTACCACCGCATGACGGGACAGGATGTTCGTTTCGGGCGCCAATTGGCGCCGGGGCTCCTGCCGGTTACAGAGAACAACATCCAACGCCAGTCCGTCACCGCGGCCACGTTCGTGGTCCCGATCATGAACAGCGGGCTCTACGAGGCGTTGGAGCACAACTTCGCCCGCAACGAGACCTTTGGACAGATCACTCTCTACGAGCCCGGGCTGCCTACCGGCATCCCCGGGGCGCTGGAGTTCAAAGCATGGTCGCCCTTCGGGCCGCCAAACTTCAGCGATCCCCAGCAGAACCTGGAACGGCAGCGCGCCGTGACCTGGATGAACGCGGTGAACGGAAGCGCGATGGCCTCGTCGTATTTCTCGCGGTCCGGGCTCCCACCGCTGACGATCGTCATGCCGATGACCGAGACGGAGTGGCAGGAGTTCCTTGCCGAGCAGGTCGACACCACGGAGAAGTGGGTCAGGCGAGGCGTCTTCTGGGCTGAGATCGGTACGGGGTTCATCCCCTGCGCCGATGTGGCGTGGCTCCTTTACCACACCGGGATGCAGATCACCGGGATTGACGGGGAGAGCCACACCGTCGACATGGTGATGTCGTGCGTCGGGCTCGCTGCGGACCTGGGGTACGTTGGGGCCGCGGCGGGCTTTGTGAGCAACGGGGCGGTGGCGGTAGTGAAGCTCGTGATCAAGTTCGTCGGACCGCTCGACAACTCACGGACGCTCAGGCTGCTTCTCGCGCACGGAGCGGACACCCTTCAGAGCCTCAAGCGGCTGATCTACTACGCGATGAAGCATGGCGAGCAGTGGGTCGACGACTTTGTGGAGCGGGTCAGGGCGAATCCCGCAGCCGTCACGGCCGCCGAGGTCGCCAGCTCGCTGGCGTCGTTCGTGGCTGGGCAAAGCGATCGGGTGGTCAACATGTACCGCCGGGTCGCAAAGTCCCAGGCCGTCGCTTTCCTGGCAAACATGGCGGACGCCTCCGGTGCGCCGCTCCTGGTGCGAACCTACGAGGAGGGCGTCAAGGCGCTGAACAAGTCGGTGCTGGACCGCGTCGCTCGCCGCGCCATCCCCGCGGACGCGGGTGAGGGGTGGTACCTGCTCGCGCGGCTCCGCGGTGTTCCTGAATTCGACCAGGTCGTCACCAAGCTGCGCGGGTCCCTCGACCTCAACGGCACCGCGGGGAAGCAGACCGCCGACATGGGTCTGGCCAACGTGGGAACGACTTTCAAAAAGACCCTGGACGAGGCCACGGGCGCTGCTGAGTCCGTCGCGTTCGATAGCCGCGGCGTAGCAAGGGTCCAGGAGATGGCCCGTGCGATTCACCAGGGCGGCAATCTCGGGAGGTTCGCGCTGATCGCGAGCGATCTGGTAGGGGCCGGCAAGCCTTTCGGCACGGCCGCGGAGCTCGTCGCCTGCGTGCGGGCAGCGGGACGCAACCTGACGCCGCAGCAGCGCGCGGCGATCAACCTTCTGCGCGACCGGATCGGTGTGCCACAAACGATGGCCAAGGTCATGCCACTCCGGCACGGCGACTGGGCGCTCGACCCGCAGGCGGGCGGCTACGCCGACGACATGCTCAACGCCAACAGCGGGTTGATTGGCGGCTCGCTCTGCGACCCGGCGGACCTCGCCGGTGCGGGCGGTTTCGACGTGATCAACGACACGCTCCGGCTCGATTACCCCGGATCGACCCACCTTCCGAGCCAGGGATACGCGGTCGTCGAGTGCGCCGGCCCGGCCGTCACGGGCGGGGCAAAGATCCCGCGGTGTGGAGGGTACGAGACACCGAACAACCCTGGGGAATGGTTCGTGAACGATCCCTATCCTCGGACCGGCAGCGGCTTCACCGCCGACAGGAACGGGAAACTCGTCCCCGAGTG
>DASPMT010000108.1:0-11407 GCA_035626935.1 Phycisphaerales bacterium
CGGCCGTCCACCGAGTCGCGAGCAGCAGGCTCGCAGCGACTTTGACTCCGCACGCGAACGCTTGATCAAGCTCAGGCATCAGCCAAGGCTCGATTGGCGCTCATGGCTTCCGACGCTCTTTGTCATTGCCATTACTGGCCCCAGTGTGGTCGATGGCTTCCGTACCGGCAATCTGTTGATCCTTCTTTTGATACTGCTTTTCTGGTCGATTATGGTGCCAGGAAGCCTTGTCCGCTCCGCCTGGCGCACGTCGACTCTCACGGCGTCAACTGAGCACATCGTGCACGCCTGGCTCAGCCAAGGCTGCTGCCCGCACTGCGCTTACCGCCTCCCCCGCGCCGACCCGAGTGCCGGCACAACCTGCTCCGAGTGCGGCGCTGTCTGGTGCAGCAACGTCAGCTCTTCACACCCTCCACCCCCTTCACCGTGTACTTCTCAAGCGCCTTCTCCAGGTCCACCCCGTTGACGTTCGCCAGCGTGCACAGCCACGCGATCACGTCGGCAAACTCCTCATCCAGGTTGGCGCGCTGCTCGGCGGTGGGGGATTTGCCGGGCGCGTTGTTCGCGAGCGCCGTGCTCAACTCCCCGATCTCCTCGATGAACCACATGAACGTCGCCGGTGTTCCCCGCGCGGCGTCGGTCGCGTAGTACTTGTCGCGGATCAACCCCTGAAAAGCCCGTACCGTCAGGGCCTCTCGGGGTGAAGCCGGATTCACAACGGGTCGTGCATCGGCCATCATCTTCCTTCCGTAAGCAATCACTAACAGGCGAATGGGGCCGGTACTGTACCGGCGGAGAATGAGCACCTTCAGAGCATCCATCCTGCTGACCGCGCTGGCCGCGATCCTCTGCGTGCTCGGCGGCTGCGCATTCCAGCAGCACCGCGAGCAGCTGGCGCAGCTCCACGCCTCCGGCCGTGACAACGAAGCCCTCGCCCTGCTCGAGTCCCCCGAAACGCGCAAGCTCTACGGCGACCAGGACCGCCTGCTCTACCTGCTCGACCACGGTGCGCTGATGCTCCAGAGCGGCCGACCGGATCAAGCTCTCGCCGAGCTCGAGCAGGCCGAGCAGATCATGGACTACGGCGGCCGCCGCGGCCCCGGCGACGAGCTGACGGAGTGGCTCATCAACGACACGGCCGCCCCCTACGTCGGCGAGCCGTACGAGTCGATCTACGTCAATGTCTTCAAGCTCCTCGCTCAGCTCACGCGTGCCGACGCGGCCGGCATGGGCGCAACCGGCACCGGGAGGCAGGGTGTGATCTCCGGCGGAGCAACCGTCGAAGCCCGCCGCGCCGCCGCCAAGGCCGACTTCCTGCGCCAGCGATTCACCGCCTCGCAGGAGAAGCTCAACACCGAGGTACGCAGCCGCGCAGACGACCCGCGCGCCGCCGACGCCGCGTACGACCCGTCGGTGCGTGCCGCGCCCGCCACCACCGCGGGCCGCTTCATCGAGAGCCCGCTGGGGACCTACCTCACCGCCGTCACGTTCATGAAGTCGGGCGACGCCGAGCTTCAGCAGGTCGCCGGCCGCCGCCTCGCCGACTCCATCCAGCAGCAGGGACGCCTGATCGGCGACGTCAATCCCGAAGCGTTTGCGTCGCTCGGCTCTCTCAGCCCCGCCGACGCCAACGTCCTCCTCGTCGCATTCAGCGGCGTCGGCCCGACAAAGGTCGTTCAGCGGGTCGGCCCGATCCCGATCTTCACTTACCCGCTCTACTTTGAGCTTCCCGTGCTCCGATCCGTCCGGTCGCCGGTCGCAAGCGTCCGGGCCACGCTCACGCCTCGCGAGCCGTCCGAGTCCAACCCGCCGCAGAGCGTCGAGCTCAACCTCGTCGAGAATCTCTCCCGCGTCGCCGAAGAGAACCACCGCCGCCAGCTCCCCCAGATCTACCAGCGCACGCTTATCCGTGCCTCGATCCGCAGCGCCGCGGCCGTCGTCGGAACCGAGGCTCTCCGTCGCAGCTCCAGCCGCAACAGCAGGCACGGCGTTGAGATCGCCGGCGCAATCGGCGGACTGCTCGCCATGACCGCGATCGAGCGGGCCGACACCCGCTGCTGGGTCTTCCTTCCCGGCCAGGCTCACGTCGCTCTGGCGAAGCTGCCCGCCGGGACCTTCGACGCCACCATCGAATACCTCGACGCCCGCGGCCGCGTCGTCGACACCCGCACCACCTGCAACCTGTCGGCCGCTGACGACCCCCGCGCCCTCGCCACCGCCCTTACATTCACAACCCGGTAGCCTCCCTCCCCGGAGGGTCCGGGGTTGTTGTTTTCGACGTCGTCCCCCTCCTAAAGCACCGCCAACCAACGCACAAAACGCCCGATTTGCACGTAGAAAGAGCACCACATGAACACCCCACGCATGCCGAAGATGCCCTCCCTCGACCAGCTCCCTCCGCTGGCCCCGCTCCTCTCCATTCCGCTGATGGCGGCCGCGGCCTTTTTGCCCGGCTGCTCGCCCACGCGCGAGGTCACGCGCGTCGACCCGAACCAGGCGATCGACGTCAACCAGCAGTTCAACGACGTCGACGCCCGCCAGACCTACCAGAAGATGGTGCAGGACTGCCTGGCCCGGCCCTGGATCGACGAGTTCTCTCGCGACCACGGCGGCCGTCGCCCGGTCGTCATCGTCGGGCCGGTCGAGAACGCCACGCAGACGTACATCGACAGCAAGATGTTCTCTACCGACATTGAACGCGAGCTCATCAACTCCGGGCGCGTCCGCTTCGTGGCCGACAAGGGGCAGCGCGACGCCGTCCGCGAGGAACGGATTCAAGGTCACGAATGGAGCCGACCGGAGACCCGCAAGCAGATCAAGGCCGAGTCCGGTGCGGACTTCATGCTGATCGGGCGCATCATGCAGGATTCGCCACGCGCCCTCGACGGGCGGTCGGGCGTGCAGTTCTACAAGATCAACATGGAGATGGTCAACCTCGAGACCAACGAGAAGGCGTGGGTCGACACCAAGGAAATCAAGAAGGTCTGGCGCGACCGCTGAAACGGGTCGCACGCCCAACCACAACCCTCTGCTACGGCCGGTCCCAGCCGGCCGTTTTCATTGCCCCATAACCTTCCCCTATTCAAGGGTCCCGCCCGCGCATCCGATTCATCCCTGATGCGTACCCGCACCCAGCGCGCCTTCACCCTCGTCGAGCTCATCGCCGTCATCGTCGTTCTGGCGATCCTCGCCGGTGTCGCGATCCCCAAGTACTTCGACTATTCGACCCGCGCCCGCGCCAGCGCCCTCAGCGGCACGCTCAAGGCGATGCAGCAGGCCATCCTCGCGTACAACCGCGACATCGGCGGGTGGCCCGCGGACGTCAACCCTCGCGTCTGTCCGCCTGAGGTGGTGCGGTACATGGAGCCGGGCGTCTGGACCGCGCTGACGCCCGTCGGCACCACCTACGACTACGAGAACTGGGCCACGCCCCAGTGGAGCTGGCCGACTCCGGTCGTCGGCGTCAGCATCCGCAACGGTTACGGCGGCGCACTGACCTCCGACGCGACCGCCGTCATCCAGCTCGTCGACCAGCAGATCGATGACGGCGTCTCCACCACCGGCAGCATGCGCACCGTCAACTACGGCTACTTTCTCAAGATGGCGGATCAGTAAAGCTCCTCCCCGGATGGGAGGGCCGGGGGTGGGCTTCAGCCAGCGCACCGACGTCACCCGACGCTCACTGAAACAGGCGGCACCGCACGTCCGGCTCTTTGCCTGGTGCACCGAGGGTTAACGAGCCGGTCTCTGTCCGTTCACCGCGACCGGCGAGCTCGGCGCCCCCGCCTCCACAAACTCTTGCCACCACGCCGCTACGCCCTTCCCCGTCACATCCTCGAACACGCTCTCGTCCACGCCGCCCTTACGCATCCGGGCGTTGAGCTTCACCACGCTCCCCGGCGCCTTGGACTCCAGCCAGCCCAGAAACGCGGCCGTCACCCGGTAGCTGTTCCGCCACGACGCCTTCTCCTTGTCGATCTGGCGCTGCTTCGTCTGCGGCTCGTACTGCCAGAACCGCACGTAATCGGCGAGCCCCTCCGTCAGCCACCCCATGTCCGCCTTCTGCCGCGGGTACGCCTGCACGACGTGGAAGAGCTCGTGCACCATCATCCCCATGTCCCCCTTGTGGCCGCGCACGTACTCCGCGTTCACGCTAATCGTCCCGCCCCCCGTCGCCGCCGGCACCCGCATCGTCTTCTTGAACACGATGCTCACCGACTCTCGCGGCTTGAAGCCTTCGCTTCCGAACTCCTTGATCAACCGCGGGTACCACTCCTCACACACCTTCTTCGCGCGCTCACCCCATTCAGCCAGGTCGGGCGCCTCGTCGCAGTTCACCGTGAACATTGCTCCACCCGGTCCCGCCGCGCCGGGCTTCTCGCGCAGGTGCTCGCGGAAAAACTCCGTCGTCACCCGCAGCGTCCGCTCGAGTTCCGGCCCGCCCCAGCCGTGCCCTGCGCCGGCGATGATCTCCGCCCGGCCCGGCACCCCCGCTTTCGCCATCGCTTCCACCATCAGTGTCGCCTGCGTCGCAGGAACGAGCGGGTCGGCCGTGCCTTGGAGCAGCAGCATCGGCGCATCACCCTTGCTGAGGTAGGTCACCGGTGACGCGGCCTTCGCCCGCTCGGTCCGGCCCTCGGCGTCGGCGCCGATCAGTCCATCCAGGATCTTCGTTGTCGTCGGCGCGAAATCGTTCGCGCCGAGCAGGGTCGGCCCGAAGAATGAGACCACCGCGTTCACCTTTCCGGAAGGTTGCCCGTCGGCTCCTTCAATCCCAAGGCCGTCTCCCGCGTCGCCGACGCCGAGCATCATCGCCAGGTGCCCGCCCGCCGAGAAACCCACAGCGCCGATCCGATCGGGATCGATCCCGAACCGCGCGGCGTTCACCCGCAGGAACCGGACCGCCTCCGCCACGTCGTTCACCTGCGCAGGAGAGCGGGCGGCGGGCGCAAACCGGTAGGAGACCGTCGCGGCGACAAACCCCTGCGCCGCCAGCCGCCGCGTCAGCTCATCCAACTCCTGCCGCTTCCCCGCCGCCCACCCTCCCCCGTGGATGCACACCACGCACGCACGCTTCTCCCCTTCCTTCATGCCCTGCGGCACCACCACGTTCATCTGCAATTCGACACCCCCGTCACGAGCAACGTACGCCACGTCCTTCTCGCTGCGGGGTGGCTCAGCCCATGCGACTCCAGAGCCGAGTGACGCAACAGCGACCAACAAACCCAAAAATTCGCCACGCACCATGGTCCCTGCCTTTCGCCGCGGAGCGGCCTCGCAAAAATAGCCGTGGGCAACGCCCAGGGTAATGGACGCTCGCTCAACATACGGCGTAGCGGTACAACACTCGGTACTGCTTCAGCAACACCGCCTACCTCTCGCCAAACGTCATCCGGCTACGCGGCACAGCCACCTTCGTCCATGTTCGGTGGGCGCTGCCCACGGTCATTCTCTCCCACCGCTCCGCCGCAAAGAAAAAGGGCCCCGGCAACGCCGGAGCCCTGGCTTACGAATGCCTATTGCCGAGTGCCTGCCGCTCAGGCCTTCTGAGCCTTCACCACCTCGTCCATCAGGTTCCGCGGCATCGCGCGGTACTCGAGGAACTCCATGGTGTTGCTGCCGCGGCCCTGCGTCAGCGAACGCAGCTGCGTCGTGTAGCCGAACATCTCGCTCAGCGGCACCTCGCAGGTCACCAGCTTGACGACCCCGCGGTCCTCCTGCTCGATGATCATGCCGCGACGGCTGCTGATGTCGCCCGTCACCGCGCCGAAGTACTCCTCGGGCACGGTCACGACGACCTTCATGATCGGCTCCAGCAGGATGGGGCCCGCCTTCGCCACCGCCTCCTGCAGCGCCAGACGGCCGGCCTGCTCGAACGCGATCTGCGACGAGTCGACCGGGTGGTACTTGCCGTCGGTCAGCGTCACCTTGATGTTGATCAAGGGGAACCCCGCCGTCACGCCGCTGACGGCCGCCTGCCGCGCGCCGTACTCGACACTCGGGATGTACTCCTTCGGAACAGAGCCGCCGACGATCGCGTTCTCGAACGCGATGTTGTCGGTGAAATCCAGCTCGGCCTCGGCCGCCTGCGCCGCCGTGAACGGCTCGAGGGTGATGGTGCAGTCGCCGAACTGACCGCGGCCGCCGGTCTGCTTCTTGAACAGGCCGCGGACGTCCTCCACCTTGCGGCTGATCGCCTCGCGGTAGCTCACCTGCGGCTTGCCGACCTCGACGTTCACCTTCATGTCGCGGACCAGCTTGTTCTTGATGATCTCAAGGTGCAGCTCGCCCATGCCGCTGATGATGGTCTGGCCTGTTTCCTCGTTGAAGTTCGTGCGGAAGCTCGGGTCCTCGCGGCGGATCGTGCCCAGCGCGTCGGCCAGCTTGCGCCGGTCGTCCTGGCTCTTGGGCTCGATGCTCATCGAGATCACGGGCTCCGGGAACGTCATGCGCTCCAGCACGATCGGGGCGTCCGGGTCGCACAGGGTGTCCCCCGTGTACGAGTCCTTGATGCCCACGACCGCCACGATGTTGCCGGCCGTCGCCTTCTCCAGCGGGATCCGGTCCTTTGCGTGCATCTCGAAGATGCGCGACGCAAGCTCCTTCTTCCCGTTGACGGGGTTCACGACACGCTGGCCCTTCTCGAGCGAGCCCGAGTAGATCCGCATGTACGTAAGGTCGCCGTGGATGTCGCTCACGACCTTGAACACCAGCGCGCTGAACGGCGCGGCGTCGTCGTGCGGACGCGTCATCTTCGCCTCCTTGTCGCGCGGGTCGGTCCCCTGGACCTCCGCCTTCTCGCTCGGGCACGGCAGCAGGTCGATGACCGCGTCCAGCACCTTCTGCACGCCGACGTTCTTCAACGCCGCGCCGCACAGGACCGGGAAGCACTCCTTCTTCACCACGCCCTTGCGCAACGCGGCCTTGATCTCCGGCACCGTCGGCTCCTCGCCGTTGAGGAACTTCTCGGTCAGCGCCTCGTCCAGCTCGCACACCTTCTCGATCATCTCGGTGCGCCACTGCTTGGCCTTGTCCATCCACTCGGCCGGGATCGGACGCTCCTCGATCTTCGCGCCCTTGTCCTCGGGGATGTAGTAGTGCGCGACCATGTTGATCAGGTCGATGATCCCCTCGAGCTCGTGACCGTGCCCGATCGGGTACTGGATGGCGATCCCGTTCGCGCCAAGGCGCGTCTTGATCGTCTTCATGCAGAACTCAAAGTCAGCGCCGATCTTGTCCATCTTGTTCACGAAGCACAGGCGCGGCACGCCGTACCGGTCGGCCTGACGCCACACCGTCTCCGACTGCGCCTCCACGCCTTCCTTGCCGTCGAACACCGCCACCGCGCCGTCAAGCACGCGCAGCGAACGCTCGACCTCGATGGTGAAGTCCACGTGACCGGGGGTGTCGATCAGGTTGATCTTGTACTCGCGCCCGTCCTTTTCCCACGGGCAGGTCGTCGCGGCCGACTGGATCGTGATGCCGCGCTCCTGCTCTTCCTGCAGGAAGTCCATCGTCGCGGTGCCCTCGTGCACCTCGCCGATCTTGTACGTCTTGCCGGTGTAGTAGAGGATCCGTTCAGAGACGGTCGTCTTGCCCGCGTCGATGTGGGCGCAGATGCCGATGTTGCGGATGTTCGTCAGGTCGGTGGCCATGGTCGTTTCCTGGAAAAAAGGGGAGCGTCGATCGGTTTGCGAATCCCGCCCGCGGCCGCGCCGGGGTGGGTGCTGTGTTGGCTGGGGTTGGGTCGAACGTCAGAAGAGCAGAGGCGCAGGCGCCGCGAGCCGGATGGCCCGCTGATCACCGCGCTTCGTCGTCCTCGTCGGCGTCGTCGCTCATAGTCGCTGCGGGTGCTCCATCCAGCTCAACGGATGAACGCCCAGAGCCTCAAACACTAGGTCGGAGTAAGGGTCCAGACAAGTAGTGCAAACGACCCTCCCGAGGGAGGCGCGAAAGTGGGGGTTTGGCTTCTTCTATCACCGCGCTTTGCAGGCCGGTCCAATAACCAGTTTGCCAAATTGTTCGCATTTTGTTTGCACTGATGTCAAAACGGTTGTATGCTTCGATCACGGCCCGGCACTCCGCGGGTGGGCGATAGGGGTGGGTCATGAACAGCCAGCATGATCGATGTGGCCCCTCGAATTGGCGCACACGATCCCGTGTTTCCGCACGAGCGCAGGCAACTGACCCCTTGCGGCGTACCGCCAGAGTCGGTACGTTGGCGGAAGGTGAGTGCAGGAATCAAGGTTCCGCGCACATGCAGACATCACTTCTCCGCCACCCCTTCGCAGGCGTTGCGCTTGCGCTGCTCCTTTTTATCGGTGCCTGCCAGGCGCCCGCACGCCGCGAACCGGTCCTCTCCGCGTTCGCGATGAACGACATCCGCTTGGTGGAGAAGCAGCACTGGGGCGAGAGCTTCAGCGCGCCGGAGAGCTACGCCGGTGACAAGGCCGGCCAGTACGAGCTCAAGGAGTCCATGCGCGGGCTCTACAGGGAGTACCAGGCGAGCGCGGGAGCCGACCGCCGCCGCCTCCGCGACGAGATCGCCTACACCCTGCTGACGCTCATCAAGCACTACCACGAGGGCACCACCGACGACGTCTATGAGTTGACCGCGGCGATCTCCACCAGCTTCGACCTCTTCGCGATGGCAATGGGCGGGCTCGGTGCCGCCACCGGAGCAGCCCACGACAAAGCCGTCTATTCGGCCTTGGCCGCGCTCGGCGTCGGCACCCGCAGCTCGCTCGCCAAGAACATCCTCGCCGAGCAGACGACGCAGGCCATCCTCCAGCAGATGGAGGCGATGCGTCTGCAGCAGGAGACCAAGGTCCGCAACAACCTCAAGGACATGGACGACGACCGTTACCCGCTCAAGGCCGCCCTGACGGACCTCTTTGACTATTACACCGCAGGCAGCGTGAAAGACGCCGTCGCCGAGCTTGGCCGCTCGGCGCAGAACGCCAAGGACACCGCAAGGCGCGAGCTCGACGACGCCATCAAGCGCAGGTAAACGTGCGGCACTTCTCCGTTTCTCCCCGCAAGGAGCCTCCCGATGCCGCCGCTCGTCATCCTCCACGGCTATAGCGACACCTCGCGGTCCTTCCAGCCCCTCGCCGACGCGCTCGGCGCGGCGCTGGGTGGGGCCGCCCCCATCGTCGTCTCCCTTGGTGACTACGTCACTCTCAACGACTACGTCGGGTTTTCCGACCTGCTCGCGGCCCTTGACCAGGCCTGGACCGATCACAATCTCCCGCGTGACGAGGGCGCCGTCAACATGGTCGTTCACTCGACGGGCGCGCTTGTCGTACGCCAGTGGCTCCACTGGCTCACCCGCGAGAAGTCGTCCACCGCTCCCCGGGGGCCGGCCGTGGAGCCGTGCCCCATCAAGAACCTCTGCATGCTCGCGCCGGCCAACTTCGGCTCCCCGCTGGCTCACAAGGGGCAGAGCTTCATCGGCAGAGTGCTCAAAGGCGCCAAAGAGAACGCCGACGGGCCGATGCAGAGCGGCCGCCACATCCTCAAGGGGCTCGAGCTCGCGTCGCCGTTCACCTGGAACCTGGCCATGAACGACCGGTTCGATCCGCCCGCCGAGCAGCTCTACCGCAAGGGCAGGTGCCTCTGCACCGTGCTGGTCGGCAACAAGGGGTACGAGGGGCTCGCCGCGATGGCCAACGAGGACGGCGGCGACGGCACCGTGCGCGTCTCAACCGCGAACATGAACTGCGCCCGCCTCACGATCGACTTCACCAGGGATGCGCAGGCCCCCGTTTCTTCCCTGCAGCTCTCTACGGGACGCACCGCGTTCGGCTTCCTCGAGAAGTACAACCACTCCACAATCACGCTCGACGGAGCGCCCGCTTCGTTGCGCCAGCCGTTGCTCGACCGGATCGTCTCGGCGCTCACGGTGACCGACGGCGCGTTCGACGCCTGGTGCGACGAGCTGCAGGACCTGACCGAGGCGACGACGGAGAAGCAGGACGGCTACCAGAACTCCGTCTTCCACTGCATCGACGACCAGGACGCCCGCGCCGGCGCCGTCGTGGCGGTGGGGGGGCGGCCGGTCCCTGATTTCATCGTCGAGTTCTTCGAGGACGAGAAAGACGGCGGCGCTCTCGCCAAGTTTTTCCACACAAGCGCGCTGGAGCACGTCCACAACTACAGTGACGACACCTCCTACCGGGCCCTGTACGTCAACACCACCAAGCTCCTCAAGCGGATCGACAAGGACGGCGAGACCCTGCTGGTGTCCGTCTCCGCTCACCCCCAGCTCAGCGAGACACGCCAGCGTGTCGGCTTCAAGACTCTCAACGACGACGAGATCGGCAGCCTGAAGATCGCCGCCGACCGGATCACCGATTTCTTCACACCGCACCGGACGCTGCTGGTCACCGTCCGCCTCAAGTGGCACCGCGGCCGACTCTTTGCCTACCGGCGTTCCACCGACCCGTACCAGCAGGTGTAACAGCCCGTGCCGTCCGATCGGACCATCGACCCCCGTGGTGGGGGGATAGAGAGGTTGCAACGCCTGCAGCGTGCGGTACACTCAATCTGGACGTCGAGAGGAGGCTCCCCATGCTGCTGACCACTGCCCTAGCACTCGCCGTGTCCGGTCCAACCGCCACCGTCGTCAACTTCGACAACCAGCCCCCCAACATCCTCGCGACCCCGGAGTCGCTCTTCTTCCGCCAGTACGCGTCCCTCGGCCTGGTGAACAACAACTCGTCGGCCGCCGGCGGCTACATCTTTATCTTCCCGGCGATCCCGCCGACGCGCACGTTCATCACCCCGCGCAGCGGCACCCATGCAGACTACGTCCGCTGTGCCGGTATGCCGCTGGCACCTGTTCAGCGCCTCGACTTCGCGGCGCCGCAGCAGAACGTCTCCATGTGGATCGCGGTGCAGGCGCCAGTCAGCCTCTCCTTCGTGGTCCGCGGCACAGGGCCGACGCCGATCCAGTCCTTCCAGCAGGCGTTCACACCCGGCGCCTGGCACCAGGTGTCGTTCACCTCCGGCGACGCTCCGGCCATCCGCAGCGTGCAGACCACCCCGGTCAACGCCAACGGCACGTTCGCCTACGTCGACTGGGCGATGGACGACCTGACCTTTACCGGCGTCCAGGCGTGCGGCGCCTCCGACGTCGGCTCGACCGGCGGCACCGACGGTGGCGACGGCCAACTCAACAACAACGACTTTGTCGTCTTCATCGACCGCTTCTTCGCCGGTGACCCCCGGGCCGACGTCGGCGTCACCGGCGGCCTCCCCGGGCGCGACGAAGCGTTCAACAACAACGACTTCGTGGTCTTCATCGACCAGTTCTTCGACGGGTGCGTTTGATCACCCGCGGGCTCGCGCTCGGCTGCTCCGAGCCATTGGCGCGATCGATCTGCGGACGGGTGTCCAATCTGCC
>DASPMT010000109.1:0-2085 GCA_035626935.1 Phycisphaerales bacterium
CCTGCGCTCAGTGGAGCCGGTGGCGGCCAACGGTCAGCGCACACGGTGGACGACGCGCGGACCCGCCGGCAAGGAAGTTACCTGGGAGGCGGACATCATCAACGACGAACCGGGCCGCCGCATCTCGTGGAAGAGCGTGGCCGGGAGCCAGGTGGAGACCGCGGGGACGATCGCCTTCGCGGAGCTGCCGCACGGCCGCGGCACGAGGGTGGACGTGGTGCTCGAGTACGTTCCTCCGGGAGGCAGGCTCGGCGCCGCGGCGAGCAAGACGACCGGTGACGACGCCCGCACGCAGGTGCGCGAAGCTCTGCACCGCTTCCGCCAGATGATGGAGACCGGCGAGGTCGCCAACGCCAAGGGGCAGCCGGTTGGAGCGGGGCGCGACGACGCACCGGGGGGCAAGGACCAACGCGAAACCGACGACAACCTGCGCGACGTCGCGGGCATGGAGACGGGACGATGAAGGCGCTCTGCTGGTACGGCACGAAGGACGTGCGCATCGAGGACGTGCCCGAACCGCGCATCCTCAACCCGCGCGACGCGATTCTCCGCATCACCTCCACGGCCATCTGCGGTTCGGATCTCCACCTCTACAACGGCGTGTTCAAGGGAATGAAGAAGGGCGACATCCTCGGGCACGAGTTCATGGGCGAGGTGGTCGCCGTGGGATCGGGGGTAAAGAACCTGCGCGAGGGGGACCGCGTCGTGGTGCCGTTTCACATCTCCTGCGGCGGCTGCTTCTTCTGCCGTATGGGGGAGTGGTCCGCGTGCGACAACTCCAACCCGAACATGGTGGAGGCGGAGACGCTGCTGGGTCAGCCGGTGCCGGGGATGTTCGGCTACACGCACCTGACCGGCGGCTACGCCGGCGGTCAGGCGGAGATGGTGCGCGTCCCGTTCGCCGACGTGGGGCCGCTCAAGGTGCCCGCCGATCTTCCCGACGAGAAAGTGCTCTTCCTCTCCGACATCCTCCCCACCGGCTGGTTCGGCGCCGAGAACTGCAGCGTGCGCCCGGGCGACACCGTGGCCGTCTGGGGGGCGGGGCCCGTCGGCCTGCTGGCGATGCAATCGCTGCGCGTCATGGGCGCGGAACGGATCATCGCCATCGACACCATCCCCGAACGGCTTGAACTCGCCAGGCGCACGGCCGGCGCTGAGCCGCTCGACTACGAGAAGCACGACGTGTACGAGGCGTTGATGGAGATCACAGGGGGTCGCGGGCCTGATGCGTGCCTGGACGCGGTCGGCATGGAAGCGCACGGGACCGGGTTCCTGGACAAGGTCGACGCCGTCAAGCAGAGGCTGATGATCGAGAACGACCGGCCCGCGGTGCTCCGCCAGATGATCCGCTGCTGCCGCAAGACGGGGACGATCTCGCTGCTGGGGGTGTACTCGGGCTTCATCGACACCTTCCCGATGGGGATCGCGTTCAACAAGGGCTTGAAGTTCCGGATGGGCCAGACGCCCGTGCACCGCTACCGCGAGCCCTTGCTGCAGATGGTCGCTGAGGGGAAACTCCAGCCCGACGCGGTTATCAGCCACCGCGTGGCGCTCGACGACGCGCCGGACGCCTACGCGATCTTCGAGAAGAAGGAGGCGTCGTGCACCAAGGTGGTGCTTAAGCCAGGCCCGCGCCCGACGATCAACGTCCGCTCGGCGAGCCGCAGCGTTTCCACCGCGTGACGGAGGCCCACCATGCCCAGGACCTGGTCCAGGAAAGATGAACGCCAGTACGAGCACGTGCGCGAGAGCGAAGCCAGGGAGGGACGAAGCCCGGAAACCGCCAAACGCATCGCGGCGGCGACTGTGAACAAGCAGCGGAAGAAGGAAGGTCGGACAAAGACGCCCGGGCGCTGATGTCCACACCGGCTCCGTCTAGAGCCCGCGGGGGAGCCGCAGCATGTGACGCTCCATCATCGACACGAATTCGTCGATGCGCCTGGCCATTCTCTCTGGACGATCGCCGTTGAGGGGCTGTGACCAATGGCACGTGAGCCACCCGCCGCGAACGAACCACTGCTCGTCCCCGGGAAGGGTATCCAGGTCATCGAGGAATCGGTCGCTGTGGAGCGTCTCGGCCCTTCC
>DASPMT010000110.1:0-2012 GCA_035626935.1 Phycisphaerales bacterium
CATCGGCAGCAGGTCGACACGCCGGCCGTCGACACCCCAGCGCTCCAGCTCGCGCCGCACCAGGGCGGTCGTCTGCTCGTTCTTAAAGGGCCCATCCTTTAGCACCAGGCGCGCGTCGGGGAGCTCGCGGAGGATGCGTGCCCACATTGCCAGCGTCTGGCGGCTGATCTTCTGCAAGCGGTTGAAGCAGCAGAAGGTCACGGCACCACCGGCCGGGACCGGACGCGGCTGCGGCGCGGGCGCATCGGCCGGCGGGCGATAGCAGAGGAAGCAGGGGTCGATCCGCACGAGCTTCTCTGTGCAGAGCCCGTCGCTCATCGGGCCGGGTGGATCGGTGATGGAGTCCACCACCCGGTAGTCGATGAACCGGCACCCGGTGGTATTGGGGTACCCCAGATAGCTCACCTGCACAGGCGCGGGGTGGTCGGCCATCGCCATCAGCGCCTGGTCGATCGTGAACCCCGACAGCTCGACCAGCACGTCCGCCCTGACGTCGCGCAGCAGCCTGTTCAGCTGGCCGGCGTTGGTGCCGGAAGCGTCGTGCCATTCGGCGAACGACGGCTTCAGCCGTTCTGTCACCTCGTCGGCCCTCCGCGTGCTGACGCCCACCAGCTCAATGCGCCCAGGGTCGTGGCGCCGCAAGAACGGCTCGATGAAGAACGCGACTGGATGACGGCGCAAGTCGGGCGAGAGCAAGGCCACCCGCAGCGCCCCGTCGGGACCGCGCACGCGCGACGGGCGCGCCGCCGCGCGGTGGGCGATCGAGCCCGGCTCCACCATCTGCCCGGCTTCGCGATGAAGAGCGGCGATCCGCGTCGGCGTCAGAGGCTCTGCCGAACCCTCGTCGTACAGACCCGTGTAGTTCGCGAGCGTCGCCTGATACTCGACCAGCCGGTCGTGGGCAAGCTGGCCGCCGCCGTGGCGGAACCGCATCGCGGCCAGACGTTCAAACGCCTCGCGCATGCGGAGCGTCTCCATCTCCACGGCCCCCATCTTCATATTCAGCTCGCCGTGGTCGGGCTCGATCGCAAGCCCCTCGACGGCGACAGCCTCCGCCTCGGCCAGGCGGTCGTCGCCGATGAGCATCGCCAGCAGCGCCGAGCGTGCCTGCGCAAAGCCCGGCTCACAGGCGAGCGAGCGCCGCAGCGTCGCCTCCGCCTCCACCTTCTTACCGAGCTGAAGCTGGAGCATCGCCAACTCGCCCACCACGCCGGCGTGGGTCGGGGCGAGCGCCGCGGCCCGCACCGCGTAGTACAAAGCCTGTTGCGGCTGGCCGAGCTGCGCGAGCACGGTGCGCATCAGGTCCACCCACTCCACGGCGTTCGGACTGGCCGCGAGGGAGCGCTGGATGAGCGCGCGGGCCTGTTCGAGCTTCCCCTCCTCCATCATCTTCACGGCCTGCTGATACCGCTCGCCCGGGCCGCTCATGCCGCACCCCCGGCGCGCACACGCTGCTGGGCACGCGAACGCGCCTCGGCGTCGACGGCGAGAACGTCCTCGAGCGTCGCGGCGCAGGAGCCGCTCATCGACTCCATGACCTCGCGGCAGACCTGCGTGATGCGGCCGAACCGCAGGCCGCCATCGAGGAACGTGGCGACCGCGACCTCGTTGGCGGCGTTGAACACGGCGCCCAGCGCGCTGGCGGGTCTCGCGAACGACTCGTCGATCACCCACCGGGCCAGCGCCAGCGCCTCCCACCGGTTCTCGCAGGCGGGCTCAAACTCCAGGCGCACGGCGTCGCGGAAGCTGAGCCGCCGCGCCCCGCCGTTGTGCCGGTTCAAGTCGGCGCGCGGCCGAGCCGCCTGCAGCGCGTAGCCGATCGGGCCCTTCATGTCTGGGCTGCCCATCTGAGCGAGCAGGGCGCCGTCCTCAAACTCAACCAGCGAGTGCACGATCGATTGCGGGTGGATCACCACCTCGATCTGGTCGCTGCGCAGGCGGAAAAGCCAGCGCGCCTCGATCATCTCGAAAGCCTTGTTCACCATGGTGGCGCTGTCCACGGTGATCTTCGG
>DASPMT010000111.1:0-3641 GCA_035626935.1 Phycisphaerales bacterium
TGTCACGGACGGTTGCGCCGTCGGCGACGGCGGTGGAGGTGCCGGAGTAGGTGTAGGCCGCGGTCGCACCGCCCTGGACGATGTTGGCGCCGGCGACGCCGGCGTCCTCGATCACCTTGACGGAGACGAACTGGTCGGAACCGAACTCCGTGCTGCGGATGTCCAGGCCCGAGGTGCTGCTGGCCGCGGCGGAGACGCCGAGGACATCCTTGAAGGAGTTGATGGCGGTGACGGCCTGGGCCATCGTGGTGCCGTTGGAGAAGCTGAACTCGCGGCTGCCGCTGGCGCCCGCCACCTCGATGGTGAAGAGCTTGCCGGCGGAGGTGGTGACGATGCCGGCGGCGTTGAAGTCGACCAGCATGGCGCCGCGCTGGGCGGAGGTGGTGACGTTCGCGGTCACGGCCATCGTGGCGCCGGCGTTGAGCTTGGCGGCGTTGATGCGGAAGTCACTCACGTTCGCCGAGACCGACGAGGTGGTGAAGTCCATGTTGCCGTTGAGCAGCTTGACGCCCTGGAAGTTGGTCGAGTCGCTGATGCGGTCGATGGTCTGCAGGATCGAGTCGATCTGCAGCTGGTTGGCCTGCTTCTCCTCGCCCGACAGGCCGGCGCCGTTGGCGGTGGCGGTGATGAGGCCGCGGAGGTCGGTCAGGAGGTTTGAGACTTCCTGGAGGCCGCCTTCGGCGATGTTGGCGATCTGGTCGGCGCGCTCGGCGTTGGAGATGGCGGCGGAGAGGGCCGTCTTCTCGGCGCGGAGGTTCTCGCTGGCGATGAGGCCCGCGGGGTCGTCCTTGCCGCGGTTGATCCGCAGGCCGGTGGAGAGGCGCTCAAGGGTGGTGTTGAGCGTCTTGTTGTTCATGCCCAGGTTGCGCTGGGCGATCATCGAGGACGGGTTGGTGTTGATACGGCTCATGACTGCTGCCTCCGTGCTAGCTGCTGCGCCCGCGGGTGAGAGCGGGCAAACCTGGGGACGCCGGGAAGGTCCGGTGAACCGCGACGCGCGGTGCCGGGCTTTTCCCGCAGGCCGCCCTTGTGAGTGGGGCGCGGCCGAGGCCGAGAACGTGAAGGCCTCACGGTGGCTATCGGGGCAGCGTGGGGGCGGGTTGAGTTACCGGGGCGTCGCGAGAGGAAAAATGCTCGCCGACGTTGCAGATTGCACAGATGGAACAGGCCGGAATGGTGACAAAGTTGCGCGTTTGGGGTTATCTGGGCGTCGGAAGGGGGAAGAGAGCGAAGGGAACAGAGGATTGGGGTGCGTGGAGCATTCGAGTGCTTCCGGCGTTCGTGTCTTTGCGCGCCGGAGGACGCCCTTTGGTGCGGAGAGAAGGAGGTCATGCGGGAACCCCGGCCTTCCCCTGCGGGGAGGCGGGATGGAAAAGACCCGGCTTGCGCCGGGTCTTCGGGTGCCTGGTGCGCCGGGATGGGACGTGGGCCTTAGCGCTGCAGCAGGGCGAGGACCGACTGGCTCTGCTGGTTGGCGAGCTGCACGACGCTGGTGCTCGCCTGGTTGAGGATCTGGGCCCGGGTGAGGGCGGCGGTCTCAGCGGCGAAGTCGGCGTCGCGGATCGTCGACTGGCTGGAGGTGAGGTTCTCGATCGCCGCCTGGATCGACCGGACGTTGGTGTCGAGCGTGTTCCTCTCCAGGGCGCCGAGCCGGCCGCGGATGACCGAGATCTCGTCGATGGCGGCGATGATGATGTCCGAGGCGTTCTGGAAGCCGCCGGAGCGCAGGTCGTTGGCGCCACCGGACTTGACCGACTCGAGGAACTGCATCTTGAGCGTGCCGTTGCTCTGACGGATGAGTGTGCCGCCGATGCGGGAGGCGGCGATCGACGGGAGGCCGATGTTGATCTGCTGGCTGGAGTTGATGTCTCCGCCGAGCTGGTAGAGAGCGCCGCCACCGGTGATGTTGAAACTGCTGGTGTCGCCGGGATCGGTGGCGAGGTCGACGTTGAGCGTGAGGTCGAGGCCGAGGTTGGTCGAGTCGGGGAGACGGACGCGGAGACCGTCGCCTGTTCCGAGGCTGCCGTTGACCAGGGCGACGACGTCGCGGCCGGCGTCCCGCGAGGCGGCCGTCATGGAGGCCCAGACGACCGGTGTGACAACGGGGTTCGCGTCGGGGAACTTGTAGGTGTTGAAGGACGTGACGCCGCCGGCGCTGCCGAGCGGTTTGACGCTCACGAACTCGTCGGAGCCGAAGTCCATGGAGTTGAAGACGACGCCGGAGGTGGTGCCGTAGATGTTGGCGGAGACGCCGGTGGCGTCCTTGACGTTGTTGACGGCGGCGACGATCGCCGACATTCTGGCGCCGCTGATGAACTCGATGGTGCGGACGCCGCGGGGGCCTGCGACCTCGACGCGTACGGAGGAGGGGAGGTGCGTGAAGCCGGGCGATCCGGCGGAGGGGAGCGTGTCGCCGCGGAGGTAGAGGCGGCCGGTCTGGGCGGAGGCGATGGTCTCGACGTTGACCTGCAGGTTGGTCCTGTTGGTCATGTTGGCGTTGAGGACCTGCGCCCTTGTGATGGCGGAGGTGCGCAGGCCCGAGATGACGTAGTCGAGCGAGCCGTTGAGGAGCTTGAGTCCGCCGAAGGACGCCGAGTCGCTGATGCGGGTGACCGAGTCGATGGCGGAGTCGATCTGGAGCTGGTTGGCGGCGCGTTCCTCGTCGGAGATCGCGCCGGTGTTGCTCGCCTCGACGACCAGGCCCTTGATGGAGTTGAGCAGCTCGGCGGCTTCGTTGAGTGCGCCCTCGGCGGTGGAGATGACCGAGGAGGCGCGTTCGGAGTTCTTGACGGCCTGGTTGAGGCCGGAGATCTCTGAGCCGATGCGGTTGCTGACGATCAGGCCGGCGGGGTCGTCGGCGCCGCGGTTGATGCGGAGACCGGTGCTGAGGCGCTCCAGCCTCGTCTGCAGGTCGTCATTGGCCTTGCGCAGGTTTGATCGTGCGACGAGGCTCGGGATGTTGCTGTTGATCCGTGACATGGTGTTGCTCCGCAACTGCGGCTGATGGTCGGTTTCGTCAGATCAGGGGGTTTTGCTGCAGAAGAACGCGGGAAGAGAGGGTGCCGGCACCCTCCAGAGGGGGGCCTTCGTTCATCGCGGCGGCTCGGCCTGACGTGGGTTGATGGGGAGTGCGTCGGTCCCGGTCCGGCCCAAAGGGGCCATGGGGGGGAGCGGGGTGGCGCGGGTGCGTTCGCGGTCGCGGAGGGGGCCGGGGCTGATGGCCGCGGCGAGGGGACCGCGCAGGGCGGCCAGGTCGTGCTTATTGATCTGGCTGGCGCGCTGGTTCTCCGACCGGATGGCCTCATACACCTCTTTGCGGTGGACGGCAATACGGGCGGGTGCGTTGATGCCGAGGCGGACCTTGTCGCCCCGGATGTCGACGACGGTGATCTCGATGTCGTCGCCGATCATGATGGTTTCGTCGCGCTGACGTGACAGAACGAGCATGCGCTGTTCCTTCCGTGGAGTGGCGTTGGGGGAGAGCGAGTAGGGGCCGGGCCGTCCGTGGCCGTGGCTCAGGAGGGGAGGTAGGGGCGAGGGAGTAAGGAGGAGAAGAAGAGGAAGAGAGTTGAGGATGAGTGCAGGACCGGTGTGTGTAGAAACAGGAGGACGACGAAGGACCCCCTCCCTTCGGGGCGCGC
>DASPMT010000112.1:0-4560 GCA_035626935.1 Phycisphaerales bacterium
GGTCGATTCGCCCCCCACCGATGTCCACAGGGCGCCGCCTGTGAACACGCCCGTGATCGCCAAGGCGACCGCGGCTGCCCCGCTCTCCGCGGAGCAGCTGCTCGCCGCCGCCCGCGAGGGTCGCCTGGTGCTTCGGCTCCGCGCGGCCGACGACCATGCCGTCATCGGCCGTGTCGAGGCGCTGCGCGGCAACCCGCGCGGCATTGCGATCGAGCAGATGAGCGGCGCCGCTTACGCCGTTGCCTCCAACCACTTCTCGCGCGACTGGTCGAGCCGCCTGCCGCTCGATCTGATCAGGCCGCCCGTCGAGCGCCCGCCGCTCCCTGCCGTCGCCGACGGGACACCGACACCCCCCCACCCTCCCGCGCCCTTTGCGCCGCCGCTCCCTGCCCATGAGCCTCGTGCCAACGAGCCGCAACCCATTCTGTCGCAGCAGGCCTTCATCGCATCTATCCCGGCGACGGCGGACGGTCTTGAGGGGCTGCTCAAGCTCCGCACCGACGTTGTCCGCGGCGAGTGGACCATCCTCGCCGACCCGATGACTCTCGACGCGCCGGCGGACGCTCAGTCGATCCTCTGGTGGGCCACACCCGCCAGCGGGTGGGCGCCGCGCCTGACCGTACCCATTGTCGTGCAGAGCAACTGACCACGGCCCGCCCTCCCGGTCTGCAACATCAACGAGCACTTCTTCCGACACGCCGTGCCTGCGCGGCGTTGTTCTACACGGTTTTCTGCGCCGGTGCCGCCAGCGACAGGCACCACGCCGGTCCGCGCACGGTCGTCTTGCCAAGGCTCGCGACCGCCGACCGTCGCCGCATTTTTTTAACAGCGATTGCCCCCCATGGTACGCTCATGTCGCGCATCCCCAACCAGCGCGCGAGGGACGCGGGGCGCAGGTGGAGGTAGCGGGCGTCAACCGCCACGTGCACGCAACGACCGAAGCTCACAAAGTCGAACGAGAACGACTGGAACCGTCTGCGCACGGCATCGGCCGCCGGCTCAACCGCCGGGTACGCGGCCGCCAGCGGCCTGACCACCTGCGTGCAGAACGAGATGATCGCCCCCATCACGACCAGCTCGACCGCGAGCATGGCCGCCACCATCAACCCGATCGTCCAGCCGCTCATCGTCCGTGACTCCGTAGTGAGCCCGTCACTTGCCGACGGTGCCCCGCAGCCGCATCACCAGCTCCGCCGCCTGCTCCTGCGTCATGCTCCCCTTGAGCCGCGCGGGGTCGAAGCCCCACACAGGGCTCGACGGGTCGGGGTCTGTGCCGGGCGCGTAGCGAGGGATCACATGCCAATGGATGTGCGACACCTGGTTCCCCAGGCACTCATAGTTGATCCGCGAAGCCTGGCAGACGCTGCGCACGGCGTTGCCCACAAGCGCGACCTCGCGGAAGAGCGCCATCTGCTCGTCGACCGGCAGGTCGGCGAGGTGTTCCTCGTGACGCTTGAGGATCAGCACGCACCACCCGGGCAGACCCTGGTTGTCGCCGAGCACCACCAGCGTGCGGCGCATGTCCGCCACCACCCGCGGGTGCTTGCCGCTCTTGGCGAGCTCGACCTGTTGGCACAGCGGACAGTTCATCGCGGACACGAGCCTACCAGATCCGGGGGTCTACTGCGAGATATCACCTGGCGTCGCTCAAATGGCGCCCATATCCACGGTGTTCATCACCACCCCGTCTCGCCCCATCACCAGCACGTCGGCGATCTGCAACGCCTCGGCAAAGCTCTCCTTCGCCTTCTCAACGCTCGCGCACCCCGGGAGCACCATCCGCCTGCGCAGGTGCTCCACCGTCGGCACCGCGTCCCCGCACACCAGCGTCGTCAACTCAGGCTCCTCCACCAGCACGCCGGTCATCCCCGGTGTCAAGCCGGGCAGGGGGAAAACGTCCACGCGGTCGGCGAGGGTCTCGGGCGCCTCTTCGCAACGGTGCAGAACCTCGACCTGGCGTTTGAGCAGTTCGACCGCTTCGGCCTCGCCGTCGTCGTTGGCCTTCTTGAGCTGCTGGATCAGCGGCAGCCCGACCCCTTCCCGCTCGGCCTTGCTGATCCACCAGGTCGCCTCCTTGAACGCGCCGATACCCCGGTGGGTATCGGGGTGGAAGCTCGTGAGGAACACGTGCGTGACGGCCTCCGGGCGCAGGTTGGCGCGCTCCGCAAGCCGCGCCGTCAGCGCCTGCTCCGGCAGGCCCGGATCGATCAGGAGCGTGACAGCGCCGCTGCGCACAAGCGTGCACGTGCTGTGGCCGGTGCGCACCGGCGCCCGTTCCCCCCACAGCGGGTGTGCCGAGAGCGTACCGATCGAGACCACTCGCAGGTCCAGCATTCAGTTCTCCGTGGCGCCATCGCGAGCTGCAAGGATCCGCCCCAGCGCCGAGTGGCCCGCCGCCTTCTTCGCCTTCAGCGCCCTCACCACCGCCGGCGGCACCATCGTTTTCAGCGGCTTCAGGTCGTGACCCAGGGCCGTCAGTTGCTTGATCAGGCTGCTGCTGGTGTACGAAAAGTCCTGGCCCGCCACCACAAACGCCGTCTCAAGGCCGGCGATCTCGCGGTTGGTGAGCGCTTGCTGCACCTCGTTCTGAAGGTCCGAGAGGTTCCTGATTCCGCGCAACAGCGCGGTCGCGCCGGCGCTGCGTGCGAAGTCCACCGTCAACCCGCTGAATCCCTCGACGCGCACCGCCGCGCCCGGCTCGCGAGCCTCCAGCACCGCCACTTCGCGCTCCACCATCGCCACACGCTCGGCAAGCGTGAACAGCTCGTCCTTGCTGGGGTTGTGCCCAACCGCGACGACCAGCTCGTCAAACAGCCTCCGGCCGCGCCGGATGACGTCCAGATGGCCGTACGTCAGCGGATCGAACGATCCGGTAAAGATCGCCACGTGCCGAGCGGGCCCGGCTTGTCTGGCGGCCGTTCGCCGGGCTCGGGTGGGGCGGGGGTGCGGAGGGGTGGGCATGCGGGCCGATCATAAGCAACAGCCTACTCCAACCGCCCCTACGGCCGGTTAGCCGCCCCGCTCCGGTGCGTCGCATGGAGAGAGGTCGTGCAACCGACCACCCCAAACGCGGGCAACCGTCCTGCGAGCCCGCCCCGGCCTCCCTTCCGGGGCGGTTGCGCGCCCCCGTCACATCAGCCACTCCCGCGCAATCGACTCCATACAGCACCCGACGAGAAACCGGAGCCACCATGAACACTCGAAACGCCGCCTTCTCTGCCGCCGCACTTGCCCTCCTGGCGGGCACGGCCGCCGCCCAGACCCTCACCCGCGTCAGCACGAACTACGCCGGCGCGCAGCTCGACGACGGCGCCAACTCCGCGGTCATCAACGCCGCGGGCAACCGCGTCGTCTTCGCCAGCGACCAGAACAACACGCTGGCGTTCAACGTCTTCGGGTTCCCCACCGCGCGCAACGGCATCAATCTCTACCTGAAGAACCTGACCAACGGCGACGTCGACCTGGTCTCCTGGACCGGCTACTTCAGCCAGCCCCCGGAGCTTGGGCCCGAGCCGCTGGCGATCAACCTCAACGGCACCTCCAGCACCGCCTCGATCGCCAGCAACGGGCGCATCGCCTTCCAGAACTTCGGCGACCAGCAGTACATGACCGGGCTCAACGGCGTCTTCACCAACTGCCTGCCCAGCAGCGGCGTCAACGGCTACGTCTACATCTATGTCGGCGGCGGTATCCGCAACGACGCCCACGAGGGGTGGAACGGCTCGCCCTGCTTCGGCCCGTTCATCAACGCGTCCATGAACGACCCGTGCATCAGCCCCGAGGGGACGCACGTGGCGTTCTCCACGACGAGCAACGTTCCGGGGCTCAACACCAGCAACGGCACCAACTCCGACACCAACGGAGTCGCCGACGTGTACCTAAAGAACCTCTCGACCAACGGCTTCAGCAAGGTGAGCCTGGCCGGCAACGTCATCCAGGGCTTCACCGAGTCCAACGGCGCCAGCCGCCGCCCCTCGGTCGCCAACAACAACACCTACGTCGCGTTCGAGAGCGACGCCGACAACCTCGGCGGCGTCGACAACAACGGCAACGGGCCCGACATCTTCGTCCGCGACGCCTCGAGCCTGTTCCCCTTCACCGAACGCATCAGCGTCACCGAGACCAACGACGCTGTCTCGGGCAACGGCCCCAGCACGTCGCCCTCCATCTCCGGCAACGGGCGCTACGTCGCTTTCCTCTCCCAGGCCACCAACCTCGTCCTCTTCGGCGTCAGCGACAACCGCCAGGTCTACCTGCGCGACCGCAACACCAACAGCACGGTGATGGTCAGCCGCGGCTTTGACGGCCTGCCCGCCGTTGCCGACTGCTCGGGCGCCCGCATCAGCGAGGACGGCAACTGGGTGGTCTTCCACACCGCCGCCAACAACATCGTCCGCGGCGACACCAACGGGTTCTCCGACACGTTCGTCTACTCCGTGCAGACCGGCACCACCCGGCGCGTGAGCGTCAACACGCCCAACTTCCCCCCCACCACCGCGTTCCAGGGGAACAACAACGCCTTCGCCGGCGACGCGTCCAACACCCAGCCCGACGGCAGCG
>DASPMT010000113.1:0-3047 GCA_035626935.1 Phycisphaerales bacterium
AGCGCGTCTCGATCTCGCTCTTGAGCCGGAACCGCAGCATGTCCTGCAGCTCGAGGTTCAGCGGATCGTGGATGATCAGCGTCAGGCGCCCGTTGGTCTTCGCCAGCGGCAACACCAGGTGCTTCTTGATCAGGTCGTCGGGGATGAGCTTCGGATCGACCTGGCTGGCGATCCCCGAGGACGCCAGATCGACGTACTCCAGGCCGAACTGGTTCGCCAGTGCCTTGGCAACCATCTCTTCATTCACCGCACCAAGCTCGATCAGCATGTCGCCGATCCGCTTGCCGCTGGTCCGCGCCTTGGCGACGGCCCCATCGACCACGTCGGCCGATACCGCCCCCCAGCCGACGAGGATCTCACCGAGTTTCTTTCGCTGTCTGGCCATGGTTGAAGGGGCTAAGGATAGACCGCGGGCGACACGTTTCGCCCTCTCAAGTTCTTGCGGGGCCGAGGATTATGCACAAACACGGCGCCATTCGCAAACGCCCGGTGAACGCGGCACAAACCGGCCGCGCAACCCCCGTCGGCGTCCCGCGCACGACCCGCCCGGTCCGGGTCCTGATCTCGGCTGGCCCCACATACGAACCGATTGACGCGGTCCGATTCATCGGAAACCGGTCCTCCGGAGCGATGGGCATCGCGATTGCCGACGAAGCCGCGGCGCGGGGCGCCGAATGCACGCTCCTGCTGGGACCCACATCGCTGTCGACCACAAGTACGACTGTGAACGTGAAGCGGTTCCGAACGACAGCCGACCTCCAGGCCTTGCTGGCAGAGGAGTTCCCCCATTGTGACGTACTGATCATGGCGGCGGCCGTTGCGGATTACCGCGTTCGTCTGCCGCGCTCGCGGCGCACCGCCAAGATCTCGCGCAACAAGAAGGGGTTAACGCTGAGGCTTGAGGCGACGCCGGACCTGGTCGCCCAAGTCGCCCGCCTGAGGCGGCCAAGCCAGGTGATCGTCGGCTTCGCGCTTGAACCGCGGCACTCCATGCGCTCGCGCGCGGCCGCGAAACTGGCCCGTAAGGGACTCGACCTCATCGTCGCCAACCCCCTTGAGACTATGGAATCCGGCTCGATCCAAGCCACGGTCCTCTCCTCTGAGGGCACGGTGCTCGAACAGCGGACACCCGTCTCCAAGGCGGCGTTCGCCCGGAAACTGATCGGACTGCTCCTCAAGCGAAGCCGCGCCGCTACGCTCACTTGATGGCCCCCCCACCTCCGCCGCCCCCCTCGCCACGCCCGTTCAAAGGACGCAAACCGTACGGCGATCGCCCCGCAGCCGGAGGAGACCGGGGCCGCCCGTCTCACAAAGACGAACGCGGCGGCCACAGCGCAGCGAAGGGGCCGCGCCCACGAGCGGGCAAGCGCCCCGGACCGCCGCCGCTCCGCAGGGACAACGCTCCGGCAGGGCCGCTGGGCCCCGGCGTGCGGATCATCCACGAAGACGACGACCTCATCGTTGTTGACAAACCGCCTCACCTTCTGACAGTGGACGTCGGCGAGGAAGGGCGCGACAACCTGGCCTTCCGGCTGAAGAAATACCTGACCGCCAAGGCCCCCCGAATCTCGCGCTCGCGCCAGCGGGACTTGGAAGCAGCCGGCAAGTCGGCGACGCTCCCGGGCCCGCTACCGGGAATCATCCACCGGCTGGACAAGGAAGCGTCCGGACTGCTGGTCTTCAGCAAGAGCCGGCGCGGCTACGGGTGGCTGAAGGACGATTTCAAGAACAAGCGCGTGCACCGCATGTACGTCGCCGTGGTCGAAGGGGTGATGGGGAAAGTCGGCGACGCCGGCACCATCCAGACGTTCATCCGTGAAGGAGACGATGGCCGCGTCACCGTGGAGCCGATCGACGGCTTCTCCGGACGCATCGCCGGGCCCGACGGATCCGGCGCCGACGCGGCGCGTCTTGCCGTCACGCACTACCGCATAGCCAACGTCGGGGAAGGGCGCACGCTCGTTCAGCTCCGGCTCTCGACGGGGCGCAAGAACCAGCTCCGCGCGCACCTCGCGTACAAAGGCTTCCCGATCATCGGTGACGAGCGGTTCGGCGCCCGCACCGACCCGATCAAGCGCGTCGCGCTGCACGCCACGGAGATGGGCTTCACCCACGCCGGCACGGGCCAGCCGGTGCGGTTCAACAGCCCGGCCCCGCCCGCGTTCTACACCGCCGTCGGCGCGCAGGTCCCCGCGCCCGTCGAGGTCGCGCACGCGCAGCGGCTCCGTCCCGCTCCGGCCCGGCCGGAGAAGGACACCTCATGGAACACCGTGGCGAAGTGGTACGACACGCTGCAGGAGAGCGGCGGGAGCGACCATTACCAGAACGTGATCATCCCCGGCGCGCTCCGGCTCGTTGGCCCGCACGAGGGGATGCGCATCCTCGACGTCGCCTGCGGCCAGGGCGTGGTGAGCCGTGCGATGAGCCAGCTCGGCGCGGCGGTCACCGGTGTTGACGCGGGCCAAGACCTGGTCGCGGCCGCCAACGCGCGCGGCGGCGGCACGTTCGTCGTCGGCGACGCCCGCAGGCTCGGCGACGCCAAGCTCGAACCCGGGTACGACACGGCGACGTGCATCATGGCCCTGGGCAACATCGAGCCGATTGACCCCGTCTTCGAAGGAGTCGCGTCGCTGCTCAAGCCCGGCGGCGCGTTGGTGTTTGTCATCTCCCACCCTTCGTTCCGCGCACCGGGCCAGACGTCATGGGGCTGGGACGACTCCGGCTCGCAGGCGCGCCAGTTCCGAAGGGTCGACGGCTACCTCTCGCCGGGGCAGCACCGCATCTCCATGCACCCGGGCGACGCGCCCGACGTTGTAACCTGGACGTTCCACCGCCCGCTGCAGGCGTACGTCAAAGCGCTCGCCGCGGCGGGGTTTGTCATTGAGTCGCTCGAGGAGTGGCCCGGGCAACGCATCAGCCAGCCGGGCCCCCGCGCGGCGGAGGAAAACCGCACGCGCCAGGAGATCCCGCTCTTCCTCGCCGTGAGGGCCGTGAGACGTGAGACGTGAGACGTGAGACGTGAGACGTGAGACGTGAGACGTGAGACG
>DASPMT010000114.1:0-10423 GCA_035626935.1 Phycisphaerales bacterium
GTGCCGGCGAGATTGCAGGTGTTCGGCCTTGGCAGTGCGGTGCGCGCTGAGTGAGGGCACCTCCATCCTGACCCGCAGCCTCTCAGCGGGTTCTCCCTGCTGGGAGCGGGAAACAGGGTGTGGCGCTACCCTCCGGCCCTATGTCACTTATCGTCACCGGCACCATCGGCATCGACTCTGTGTACACGCCTTCCGGCCAGGCCGAGAAAGTGCTCGGGGGCTCGTGCACCTACTTCTCCGTGGCGGCTTCCTTCTACACGAAGGTGCGGCTGGTCGCGGCGGTGGGGGGAGACTTCCCGAAGGGGTTCTGGAAGGTCTTCGACCGGTTCCCGGGGATCGACATCGCAGGGCTGGAGGTTCGGCCGGCGAGCAAGACATTCGCGTGGGGTGGGAAGTACCACGAGAACATGAACAGCCGCGAGACGCTGTTCACAGAGCTGGGTGTGCTGCTGGAGGCGGCGCCGCAGGTACCACAGGCGTACCGCGACAGCCAGGTGGTGTTCCTCGCCAACAGTCACCCGGGCGTGCAGGCGGGGATGCTGTCGCAGCTTCCAAAGAGGAAGCTGGTGGTCGCCGACACGATGGACCTGTGGATCAACAACGCGAAGGTGGAGCTTGAGCGTCTGCTGCGGACGATCGACGGGGTGGTGCTGAACTACGACGAGGCGGAGCTGCTGACGGGGAAGAAGAATCCGGTGACGGCGGCGCGCCACATGCTGAAGGATTACGGGGGGAAGAAGGGGCTGAAGTTTGTGATCGTCAAGAAGGGTGAGCACGGGAGCCTGATCGTGCACAAGAGCGGGATCGCGGCGCTGCCGGCGTACCCGGCGGAGAAGGTGGTCGATCCGACGGGCGCGGGCGACACGTTCGCGGGCGGGATGATGGGTTACCTGGCGGGCGCGGTGAAGAAGGGCGGGGCGAAGGCGATCACGCTGAACACGCTGCTGAAGGCCGCGAGCCACGGAACGGTGGCGGCGAGTTTCAACATCGAGAGCTTCTCGCTGGACCGGCTGATGAAGCTGAAGAAGACGGAGCTGGTGAAGCGGCACAAGGAATTTGCCGCGATGACGCGCGTGTGAGGGGTTACCTGAACTGGGCGGCCGAGTAGTCGAGCTCCTTCTTGACGGCGTCGCTGGGCGCCTTGTCGCGCTGTTGCTCGAAGAAGGCCTTGGCGGCCTCGTGACCGACGGCCCGCTTAAGGGCGGTCGCCGCGGTGACGGTGTCCCATGCGTAGCTGTAGGGACGGACGGTCTTCGAGAGGAGGAGCGCCTGGTCGGCGGTGACGGTGTCGCTCAGGCGGGGCCAGAGGGCGTGCCAGATCTCGTCGGCGACGGCGAGGTCGTAGAGGTTGGGCTTATCGATGCGCTGCGCGGCCTTGACGAGCGTGTCGGTGTCACCCGCGCGGTAGGCGATGTGGACGGCACGGAGGGCGCCGTGGATGTCGATCTTGCCGGGCTCGTCGTTGAGGGCGGCGCGCGCAAGGCGGGCGGCGAAGTCGTCGCGGCCGCACATGGCAAGCGTGTGGAACGCGAGGGCGTAGCGCCGGGCCTTGACGTGGTCGTTGGCCTCGGTGTTGAGGTCGGTTGCGCCGTCGAGGGCTGGGAACGACTCAGTGCGCTTGAGGGCGGGCCCGAGTGTCCAGAGGGCGTCGCCGACGACGGAGATGCGCCAGGGGATCGAGAAGGGGTGAGCGGCCGGCGCTCCCGGTTGGTTGAAACGGTCGCTGGGGAGAACGCGCCCGGCGACGGCGATGGGCCAGCCTTGGGTGAGCCGCTGGGCGAAGAGCGCGGGCGGAACGAACGCGGGGAGGTACGGCTCGTAGACCGAGCCCACGTAGCAGAACGTGCCGCGGTCGAGCCAGCGGCCGCCGACGGTTGTCGGGTTGGGTCCGAACGTCAGGCTCCACGAGTGGATGACGTGTGCGACGGCGGGGGTGCTCAGGATCGGCGCATCGCCGGCGAGCCCCTTGCCGGATTGGAGCTGGAAGAAGTCGTGGTTGCCTGATGTGTTGATCAGGAACAGGTCGTTGCTGAGCGCGCCGCCAGCGGGCTGTGGGCCCGCGGCCTTGGGCCAACGGCTCGGGTGAGCGAACGAGCCGGCCGTCCACGTCCGCCAGTCGTCGATGCCCTGGGTGGGCTTGTCGAGCAGCGCGGTCTGAAGGCCCGCGGCTTTGAGGGGCTGCAGCGCGCCGGCGGGCGAGTGGCCGGCGAACGAGCCGGCGCCGTCATGCCCGTTGAACGCGGCGGCCGAGGTGGGCTGCAGGAAGATCGCCGACATCGCGCGGTACGCGGCCTGCGGCGCGGTGCCGGGGAGCTGCGCCGCGAACGCCCAGCGCTCCAGGCGGGCGCCGGCGGTTGAGCGACCGATGAGGTCGGTGAGCGAGAGCGCCTCTCCCGGTTTGGCGTTGAGCTCGGCGATCGGCGTGCGGGGTGCGTCCGATGCGCCGGCGGTGATCTTGAGTGGTGTGTTCAGGCAGAGCGTGACGGCGTCGATCTGGTCGCCAAGGGTGTTGAAGGGGAGTTTGAGCGCGGTGAGACGGCTGGTGATGGCGGCGGAGAGCGTGTCGGCGGCGGCAAAGGTGGCGGTGCCGTTTGCGGGCGCCGGGGGGGCGGCGAAGACCAGAGCCTGGCCGTAGGCGGAGGCCAGGGCGAGGGCGCCGGTGCGTGCGGGATCGGCGGCGTCGGTGACGACGACGCCGAGCGGGCCGGAGGGTGAGCGCTTCCTGAGGGCGGTGTGGTAGCCGGCTTCGTCGGCCGTACCCCATGAGGCGGCGAGCGCGGTGGTAAGCGAGAGCGGGCTGGCGGGGAGGCCATCGCCCTTGGCGGCGAAGCGGACGGTGCGGGTCGGCTTGAAGCCGCGCGCGAAGCGGGCGATGTCCTCCTGGGCGGGGAGGGTGTTGTCATCGATGAGGATGGGAAAGAGCACGCGTCCGCCGTCGCCGGGTTTCCACATGGCGAGCGCGACGAGGTACGACGCCTCATCGGGGACGATCACCAGAATGGATGCGACCGCGATCTGGGCGCGGACTGCGGCGGTGCGCTGCGCGAGGGCCGCGGGGGCGTCGTGCGGCTTCACGTTGCGCATCTCAGACGGCGGGTGCTGAGCGGGGCTCGGCGGCGTCGCGGGCTGGACGGCGGCGAATGTCGAACTGAGAAGGGCGGAGACGGCGAGGGCGTGGACGGGCATGGTCATGGGTATGGTGTTCGACAGCGACGAGATCGGGGGGTCAACGATTATCAGGCTGGCGAGGCGGTGTAAGGGAAGGCCCGTTTCTGCGGATTGGGGGTTGTTTTGGCCGATCCTGAGCCGCATCCGGCTTGCACGGCCGGCCGTATGGTGCAACATGTCAGGTATGAGCTCTCAGCCCCGCCCGTCTCAGCCGTCGCCCAGCCGTCCGCAGGGGGACGCGACGCCGAAGCAGCAGAACAAGCAGCCGTGGCTGTGGCACGTAGTGCTGCTTGATGATCAGGAGCACACCGACACCTACGTGATCCGGATGATGCAGGAGTTGTTCAACGTGGGGGGAGAGAAAGCGACGCAGATCGCGGAGATGGTCGATGCGCACGGGAGGGCGGTGGTGTTCACGGCGCACAAGGAGCTTGCGGAGCTGAAGCGCGACCAGATCCTGGGGTACGGTCGCGACCCGCACGTGAGCGCGTGCAAGGGGAGCATGTCGGCGGTGATCGAGCCGACGCGGGAAGAGACGTAGGACGAGGTTCGTCCTGGAGCTGCAACGCCCGTTCAAGAACCGGCGGCGGCCTTGGGCTTCTGGGCGGCGGCCTGCGCCTCGACGCGTTCGCGAACGGCCTGGGCCTGTTCAGGGCCGACCAGGGCTTCGAAACGGGCGCGGACGACCCGCTCGTCGTCGGTGCGCCCCGTCACGCGCAGGGCGCGCTCGAGAGCGGCGATGTCGTCGAGGGGAGCCGAACGGGCAAAGGCGACCATCCTCTCCACGTCGAAGTAGCTGTCTCGCTTGGCTTCGATCTCGCGCCGGCGCTCGTCACTGCGGGCGGTCTTGAGCGCGTGGTCGTAGCTGCTCTGCGCGTACTTCGGCCACTCGTCAGACCTGGCGAAGGTCCGCCAGTAGTCGGCGATCTCCCGCGCGATCCGCTCGTGCTGATCGAGCTGCGTCTGCCAGGAAGGGATCAATTCGAGGTACGCCGCGGGGTCGCGGAAGCGGGCTTCGCGCGCCGCGTCCTGGAGGGTTCCAGCGAAGCCGTCGGGGACGCCGGCGCGTTTCATGCGCCGAGCGCGGTCGGTGGTGCGGTGCTCCTCGTTGATGAATGAGTTGAAGCTGATCCAAAGATCAAACGGCCACGGATCGGGGACGGGGCGCTCGATCGCGGGGTCCAGGCGGTCGCGCCAGCGCCGCAACGCTTCGTGAGCGTCGGGGCAAGCCCGGCGGTACTGGTCGAGCGTGAACGAAACGAAGAGGCCGGCGAACTCGTGCGGCGAGCGTTTCAGACGCGAGGCCTTCTCCATGACCTGGTCGAAGAGCTCGGCGGCGCGGTCGCAGTCCTTCTGTTCCACGGCGTCATCGAACTCTTCGAGCTTGCCCTTCACCGAGAGGAGGGTCCAGAGTCCCGGCTCGCGCCGGCTGTCGGCGGCACGGGCCTCGGCGGGGAGCCGGGCGGCGATGTCGGCCAGATCGGTGCGGAAGGAGTCGGCGTCGATGATGCCGCGGGCGGCGAGGCCGGCGAGGCCCTCGCGGAGGAGGATGATCAGGCCGGTTGTGGTGGGGTGGAGGCGGTCTTCCTGCACGTAGACGGTCACGTCGTCCGCGGGCGCGGCGCCGAATGACGTCGGCAGCGGGGCTCCTGACTCGATCGCGCGTCCGAGATCGAAGGCGGGGATCACCACGGCGGGCGCGGCGGCGGGGCGGCGGGCGGCCCACTCTCGGATTCGTCGGTTGAAGGCTTCGAGCTGGCTTGGCGGAGGGATGTTGCGGAGGCTGAGCATGCGGCCCGATGCGGTGCGCATGTCGGGGATATCGCCGACGATGACTGGACCGTGGAAGCGGTCGAGCTGCGCGAGCGCCTGCTCGAGGGCGTCGAGCCGGTCGCGCTCGATCGCGTCGGCGGAGAGGTCGGCGGGGCGGGAGCTGTAGACGGGCCAGAAGAGGTAGTCGACGGCGACGATGAGGGACGGCGCGCGCGCGAGTGCGGCGTTCATCTGCTCTACGGGGACCTGGCGGGCCCGGCTGTAGAACCCTGCATCGGCGAGGAAGATCGGGTCGTCGTGCCAGCCGCGGACCATTGCCTGGTAGACTGCCTCCATGTCCGCGAGGTAGGGGCGGCCGTCATCGGCGGTGACCTCGCAGCCGAACCCGGCGGAGGCGCTGGCGCCCAGGATGGCGGGCCTGGCGAGCGGCGCCGCGGTGCAGCCGGCGAAGCAGGCGACGAACAGCGTGACGAGCCCAAGCAATGTAAAGGAACGTCGTGGCATGGCTGCTAGTCTACTGCGCGTGAACAGACAGCTTGTCATACAGACCGAGCACCTGGATGCCGCACCGGCGGCGTGGTTGTCAGAGCGGTGCGAGCTTGTCCGCAAGGGGGCGGATGAACACGGGTTTAGCGAGCTGTTGGCGCGGGCCGACGGGCTGGTGATCCGGACGTACACGACGGTGGACGGCCAGATGCTGGCGGGTGCGCCCCAGCTGAAGGTCGTTGGCCGGGCGGGGGTTGGACTGGACAACGTGGATCTGGCCGCGTGCGCTGCGCGGGGAGTGACGGTGTGCAATACGCCTGATGCCAACAGCACGGCGGTGGTGGAGTACGTGCTCGCGCTGATGCTCGACGCGCTGCGGCCGCGGGTGGGTGTCGGGGCGGTGTCGGCGGCTGAGTGGAAGCGTCTGCGGGCGGAGAACCAGGCGGCCCGGCAGCTGTCGGAGATGACACTCGGGATCTGGGGGATGGGACGGATCGGGACGCGCGTTGCACGGGTGGCGGCGTCGCTGGGAATGCGCGTGCTGTACAGCGACCTGTTGGAGATCCCGGCCGAGCGGCGGTGGGGGGCGGAGCCGGTGAGCGCGGCCGAGTTGTGCGCGCGGGCGGACGTGCTGACGGTGCACGTGGACGGACGGAGGAGCAACCGGCGGCTGGTGGGCGCTGCGGCGTTTGCGGGGATGAAGAAGGATGTGCTGCTGATCAACGCGGCGCGCGGGTTCATCGTGGACGCGGCGGCGCTGGCGGCGTTCTTGCGGGGCAACAGCGCTGCGCGGGCGGTGCTTGACGTTCATGAGCCGGAGCCGTTCCCGGCCGACTACCCGTTGCTCGGCCTGCCCAACGCGCGGCTGCTGCCGCACCTGGCGAGTTGCACGGCGACGGCGCAGGCGAACATGTCGTGGGTGGTGCGCGACGTGTGGAGGGTGCTGACGGGCGAGCCACCGGAGTTTCCGGCGGCGCCGGAGCTGCAATGAAGAGGCGGTTGAGCGGGTGGGGTCGGGCGTCCAGGTGTGTGAGGCGCGGCACGGCGCGCGGGACCGCTGCCGATAGAGGTGCCTGCAAGGGTCGGCGCGTGGCGCCCCGTGCTGCCGGTTGTGCGCGACTCACCTGAGCGTGAGGCAGGCGAGTCAGGGGTCTGTGTACGCGGTGATGGACAGGTCGCTGCCTCCACCGCCGCCCCCTCCACCCCCCCCGGTCCCGCCCGAGCCGAGCGGGCCGCAGTCGAGGTAGACCTGCGCCTGGTTGGATGCCTGGAACGTGTTGGCGTAAAGGGTGCCGGAGAAGAGGCTGTTGGAGGACATGCCGACGCTGCAGAGCGGGGCACGGACGTGCGCGTGGAGCTCCGCGGTATTGGTGATGCTGACGGTTTGAGCGTTGCCCCGGAAGGTGATGAGACAGCGGGCGGGGTTCGTCGACGTGTTGACGACGGCGGAGTTGTTGACGTTCATCCCGCCGTCGATGTAGAGACGGAGAACGGAGTTTGCGCCGACGTTGATCCGCGACGAATTGGAGAGGTTGACGCTGCCGGTGACATAGACGGTACGGTCGCCGTTGACGGTAAGGGTGGAGTTGTTTGAAAGGGTAATCGAGTCGTAGCGACGGTCAGCGCTGATCGTCGCGCTCGCCGACCCGTTGAGGCTGAGCGCGCCGCTGCTGGCGGGGAGGCCGGCTGGAAGGCGGTCGAAGACGTTCGCGACCCGGCGCGCGCTGGCCGCCCTTGAGCCAGTGACGGTTGCGCCGCTGTTGAAGACAACGGCGGTAGCGGGGTTGCCGCCGACGCCTACAAACACGTCGCCACGGATGGTCGCGTTGTTGTAGCCGGTGACGGTGTTGGCGGCCGTGGCGTTTGAGGCGATATCGCCCTCGTTGGCGAGCGCGAGCGCGGCCGAGTAGGGGCCCAGGGTTCCGTCCCAGCCCGTGGTGCCGCAGGCCTGCGCCGGCGTTCCGGTTCCACTGAAGGAGATGGTGGAGGTCGCCAGAAGCCCCGGGAGCCTGGCGGCGGGGGCCCACTGGAATGCCGTGGGCGGGATGACCGTCAGCGCCGCAGCGCCCGGCGGGCGCCACCAAGCCATGAGGCACCCCGAGCCGCCCCCGTCGGTGAAGCGGAGTTCGAAATCGTGGAGCCCGGCGGTGAGGTTGATCGACCCACTGATGCGGCGGCAGCCGCCGTTGCCGTTGGCATGGAGTACGGTGACGCCGTCGATATACAGGCGGACGTCATCGTCGACGTCGACCCCGAAGGCGTGGATTCCGGCGGTCGTGACGTTGATCTTGCCGGTGAGACGGACGGCCGAATTGGTCTGGCCGACAAACATCATGGCGTTGGTCGGCTGGTTAGGCCAGTAGACGTTGTCGACCCAGCCGACAGTGGTCGGGACCTGGCTCCAGTTGAAGGCGTTGACCAGCACGTGGCTGGGGATGACCCAGGACTCGAGGTACAGGCCGGGCCGGTAGGCCGCGCCGGTCGAGCGGGTGACGCTAAGAACTGGGCCGCGGGTGGCGGTGATGGCGGAGCCGGACGTGGAGATGGTATTGCTTGCGCCCTCGGTGTAGACGGCTTTGAGTCGCCCGCCGTTGAGCACGGGATTGTTGGCGTCGGTGCCGTCGTCGGAGATGCCGCCGACGCGGCTGTCGCCATCGAAGTCGGTGTTGCGCTTAAGCTCGCGCAGGCTCATGGCGGCGGCCGATTCGGCGTTGTAGTAGGCCCGGGCCTGGCCCCAGCGGGACCTGGTCTGGTCGGACTCTCGACCGCCGGCGATGACCATCGTCGCCACGACCAGTTGGAGAATGACGAGCGTCAGCAGCGCGGCGACCAGGACCGAAGCGCGCCGGGACAGGCTGCCGGAAGGAGCGCCGGTCACGGCGCGACCGTCCTGACCATGGCGCATCGCGGAAAGGCGCGCGAACGGAGAGTGACAGACTGGCCGTCGCGCGTGACGGTGAACTGGAAAGAAACGCGCTGAATAGTGCCGCTCTGAGCGGCGTTGAGCGTCGTGACGCCGAGAGCAGTGAGGATGTTGCTGTTGGACTGATCGAACGGTGCGGCGGAGAAGTCGGAGACATTGGCGATAAGCACGGGCGCCGCGCCCGTCGCGTCGCCGGCGGTCACGTCGCGGAGCACCAGGGTGCCGGCGGCGGCGTCCCAGGTGAGGGCGCTCTGATCGTCCCAGGCGATGGTTGCGGCGGTAAAGGACGCGATCGACGGGGCCGCTGGATTGGAGGCGGCGCGGACGGGAGTGGACTGAACCTTGCGGACGATGCGGTCCATCGCGGCGGAGGCTTCGGCGTAGAGGGCACCGCGTGTGGAAACCTGGGCGTTGGCAGCGGCGGCCCGCTGGATGGTCATTGCGCCGACGGCGCCGATGACGCTGATGACGACCATCACCGCGATGAGCTCGACGAGGGTGAAGGCCGAACGCCGGGATGTGGTCAAGGCGCTGTTCATTGGTCGTAGTCGGTAAGGACGGTGGCGATGGAGAGCGCCTTGGCTCCGTCGCGCGCGTCGCGGTACGTGACGGTGACGGTGACGGTGCGGTAGCCGGTGCCGGCGGAGACCAGGTCGGGTCCGGTCTCGGTGATCGCAACGGTGCGGGCGAAGGTGGTGAAGCCGTTGACGGCGGCCTCAGCGGGGTAGTTGGCCGAGGCGATGTAGGACCAGCCGCGGGTACTGCTGTGGCGGTCGGCGGTGATGTCTTCGAGCTTCTCGCAGACGAGCCAGCGCGCGACGATCTGCTGTTGGACCGAGGCGCGGCGCACGGTGGCCTCGCGCACGGCGGTGATGAGCGCGGGGAGGCCGACGCCGAGGATGACCAGCGTGGCGACCACCTCCATCAGGGTGAAGGCGCGGCGCGGTCGGGTTGGGTGCGCGGCGGTGATCATGTCTGGCTCGTATCGGACCTGGGGCGTGCTATCGACCGATCCGGGAGTCCAATCAAGCCCGAGCGGTTATCGGGCTCGGATACTCGTCCGGAAATCGGCCGCACTCGGGGCAGCACGCGGCCGCCGGCAGGCCGGCGATGGAATATCCGCACCAGCCGCACCCGCCCGAACGCCGGCGCCACCAGCGGATCAGCGACGAACGGGCCATCAGCAGGGCTGCGATGGCCGCGGTAAGACTCGTGACCGCCAGGAGATTGTGGAGCCACCCCGTCCAGCGCGTGGCCGACCCTGTCCACTCCCCCTGATCAATCGCGTTGCGCGCCAGGTAATACCGCGCTTCATAGCCTTGGGGGAAGCCGCTCTTGATTGCGTCGATCGCGGTGCGACGGACGAGCCTCGTGTCGTCGACGCTGAGCGATGCGGAGTCGTGGTTCAGGTCGAGGACCAAAATCCGCGCCTGCTGCGTTGTCTGTGTCACACCGAACCAGCCTTCGTCGGTCTGGTAGACCCAGACCCGAACAGAGATCGTGGGCGTGGCATCAGAGAGTTTCTGGCCGTGCAACAACGTAGCGGTCCAGCGGCCATCGACCTTGGCCAACCAGCAGACCGGTGGCGATCCGACGTTGATATCGCGCGACGTTCGCCCGTAGAGCGTGTCGTGGATGAATCGCCCGGCGTCGGAAGGCGAGTCCCGGTCGATCGGGAGCAGCAGCACGCTGGCCGCGAGCCCGAGAAGGCCGCCGATTCCGAGCGGGAGAGGGCGCAGCAACACGTGGGCGGCGCGCGCTGCGTTGAGCCGGAATGAACACCAGAACCTGCGCAACGATGGAGTGCTCGATCGGGCTTATCGGCCGTTCGCGGCCCTCTCATCGGTCGGGCCGTGCGCTCGCTTGACAAGGCGTGTGAAGATCAATCCTCGCGTCGGGCAACAGCAGCCAAACGGCCCGCGAGATTCAGCGGCCGCTTCGGCGGAACAACCGCTCGGTCAGGGCGGCCTGAAGGAAGGCGAGGCGCATCCGAGCCGCGGGCCCGACTTCGATCACCGAGCGGCCGCAATGGATGACGAGGAAGAAGTGACGAGACCTGGTTGCTGTCCTTCG
>DASPMT010000115.1:0-6872 GCA_035626935.1 Phycisphaerales bacterium
TCATGCGGGCAGGCTGCTTGTAGCGGGGTTGGTTGAGCCGGGCTTTGTGACGGCGGTCGCGGAGGAGGGGTTGCGCGTGCAGCGGCAGGGGGACGAGCGTTCGCGGCGTTCGTCGTGCTCGCGGTGCGGGCGGGTGAACGAGGAGATGACGCCGGGAAAGCAGTGGTTCAAGAAGTCGGACGTGGGCGAGCGGAGGTTATTCGTGGGCGTCTCGGGAACAGGGTTGATCCTGACTGAACGGGTCGTTGCCGACCTGCCGCGCACGCTGCGGGGGGAATTGAAGCTGAACCCGCTGGAAGTACGGGACGCGTAAGCGTGGGAGGCGACGACGCGCCGCCCACGCACCGACACCGCCAGCTTCTACACCACGAAGCAGAGGGGTGCGGACGTCCGCGAGAACTTCGCCGGAGTAGTTCTTTGTACTGTGCTTGACACAGTGCTGTGTGTCATGTACTATGTGACAAACAGTGCTGGGTAATACATGGCTGAAAGGGACAATACAGGCCTGACCGAACTGCGTCGCGGCGTGCTGGTGCTCGCGGTGCTTTCCCGCCTCCGGACCCCGCAGTACGGCTATTCGCTGCGACAAGCCTTGGCCGAAGGGGGCATGCCGATCGAAGAAGGCACGCTCTATCCGCTGCTGCGCCGCTTGGAGGCGCAGGGCCTCCTCGCCAGTGAATGGAATACCGAGCACACGCCGCGCCGCTACTACCGGCTGAACTCGGAGGGCGAGCGGACGCTGGCTGCGCTGACGGACGCCTGGCGCGACCAAGTGCGGGTAATGGACGGATTACTGGATGGGAGGCGGCGATGAACGCCAATGACGTGATCGAGTCCTATGTCCGCGATGTGGCCCGCTACCTGCCGCGTAGGAAGCGCAACGACGTGGCGTTCGAGCTGCGAGCGCTCCTGGGCGATGAGCTGGTGGCGAAGGCGCAGGCGGCGGGCCGCGCTCCTGACAAGGCGATGGCGCTCGAAATGCTCACGGGGTTCGGCAGGCCCGCGGAAGCAGCCGGGCGGTATCACCAGCGATCGGCGGTGATCGATCCTACTGATACACATCACTTCCTGATCTGGTCGCTTGCCGCCGCCGTGACCGTCGCCGTCCTGTCGAGTATGGGGCGCGCCGGAGCGATGAGTGGCTGCGGATTGTTCCTGCAATGCCTGGGCGCGCTGACGATGGTCTTTGTCCTAAAAGGATGGTGGAGGCGGCGCGTTCCGGGGGCGCTGACCTGGAGACCCAAGCGCGGGCAGGATTGGATGCCCCGCGGGCTCGCGGTGCTGGCCATGACGGCCACGCTGGTCTTTCCGGTCTTCATGTACGCCGCGCCGCAGACGTTCGTGCGTGTCATATTCCTGGGGACGCTTCCGATCGCCGGAGTCGAGCTCACAGAAGAGTTCAGCCAGAGCGGGCTGCGCGCGGCGACCATGACGTTTCTCACCCTGCTGGCCGCGATGTACGCCGCGATCGCCGTGCAAGGCGGGGGGCGACGATGGACGGGTTGGGCGAGCGTCGTGTTGCATGGCGGCCTCGGCCTGCTGCTCGTAGCCCACGCAGCACCGACAGGGTCGTCGCTCGGGCGAGAGGTCGTTCCGGTCTTTCAATCCGTGGGATCGAACACCGTCGCCACGCCGATCTTCAGCGCGGTCGGGGCGATGCTCGTGCTCTGCGCGCTGTATGACGCATACCGCGAGTGGTGGCGCGTCAGTCCTGCTCCGGCATTGGAGAAGCGCCCGAACTGACCGCCCGGCGCCTTGAGTCGCCCACCCCCGTCTGCGAGCCGATGTTGGCGAACCGTCAATAACTGGCGCCGCGCGATCGCTGCGCGCCGTCCCCGAAGGAGATACCCAAATGTCTGGTCACCCAACCTTCAGTGATCGCCGGCACGACTTGGACGCACTGCGCACGTTCGCCATGCTGCTGGGCATCGCCCTGCACGCGGCGCTCGCCTACACGGGGGCCGGCTGGGTCGTGTCCGACGAACGGATCTCGGCGGGGCTCGGCATGCTCGTGCCCGCGATCCACGGCTTCCGCATGCCGCTGTTCTTTCTCTTGAGCGGCTTCTTCAGCGCGATGCTCTGGCGGCAGCACGGCCTGGCCTGCCTCCTTTCCCAGCGGGCCCGCCGAATTCTGCTGCCGCTCATCCTCGCCAGTCTGACGATCGTGCCCGCCATGTGGGGCGTGACGAGGTGGGCGGTCTCGGTCAAGACCGAGCGGGTAAGAGAGGCCGCCGCGGAGCAGACGCGCGGCGAGCGGGCGCCGACGCCGGATATCTGGACCGTTGCGGCGTACGGCGACATGGAAGGCCTGCGAGCATATACGGCAGGCTCGGAACTCCTGAACACACCCGATCCGACATTGGGCGTGACGCCCCTTGGCTGGACCGCGATCAGGAACACGCCCGAGGCGACGAAGTACCTCCTCGAGATCGGTGCTGATCCCAGTGCCCGATACCTGGACCGCAACACGCCCTTGCACACCGCGTGCTTCTTCGGTCGCGCCGAGATCGCGGAGCTCCTGATCCGAGCGGGCGCGGACCAGACCGCCGCAAGCGCCACGGGCGATCCTCCCATTCACGCGATGAGTCATGGCCAGCACACGGTCGAGCTCATCGCCAACACGCTCAAAGTCCCCATCGACTACGAAGAGGTCACCGCCGGACGCGGGCGGATCCGCCGGATGCTCGAGAACACCGACGTCGCTCGATCCAAAGCCATCTCTCGTTCAGAGGCCGGCAAAGACTGGTTCACGTGGCTGCACTTGCAGTTCAAGAGCGACACTTTCTTCCAACACCTCTGGTTTCTGTGGTTTCTGTGCTGGTTGAACGCGGGCTTCGCGATCATCGTCCCGCTGGCCCGGGCTCTGCCGAGCGTCAAACTCCCTGCGGCGCTGGTTGGCTCACCGCTCTGTCTTCTCTGGCTCGCGCCCCTGACACTGCTCACGCAGTGGCAGATGCACGCTGACGGCGCCATCCCCGGCTTCGGTCCCGATACCTCGGCGGGACTGATACCGGCGCCCCATGTACTGCTGTACTACGCCACGTTCTTCGGCTTCGGCTCGCTCATGTACTGTGCTCGCGGCTCGGGAGCGAAGTGTGGTCGCTTCTGGTACGCCATGCTGCCGATCGCGCTGATCATGCTGCCCTTCGGTTTGATGTTCGGGTACAAGGCCGCCGCTGCTGCCGACATCATCACAGACCAAGGCGCTCGGCGCTGGGTGTCCTGCCTTCTCCAGGTGCTCTACGCGTGGCTGATGACGCTGGGGCTGCTCGGCCTCTTCGAGTCGGTGCTCGCGAAGGATCGGCCGTGGGTACGATACCTGTCGGACGCGTCGTACTGGCTCTACCTCGTGCACCTGCCGCTCGTCATCGTGGGTCAGGCGCTGCTCCTACGGACAGACTTCCCACCCTTGGCGGAGTTTGTCTTTGTCACCATCACCACCACCGCGGCCCTCCTGATCAGCTATCACGTCGCAGTCCGATACACGCCGATCGGCACCCTCCTGAATGGCAAGCGAGCACGACACCCGGAACGTTCAAGTTCAGTCTAAAACAGCCAGGCTAAAAGGACGCGGTTGAACTCTCCATAAACGCTGATGGCTTCGGCACTTGCCGAAGCCATCTAGCTTGCCGAATCGGGGTGGCGGGATTTGAACCCACGACCTTTTGACCCCCAGTCAAACGCGCTACCAAGCTGCGCTACACCCCGGTGGTGAGCCCAGAGGGTAGCACCCGTTCCCGTCGCGAGCAACGCCGCCGCTCAGGACACGTAGGTTGGCTGGGCGCGTCGGCGGTCCGCTCCGTCCGGCGTACGCCGACAGGCAGAAACTGGTCATTCAGCGCGTTGAAGCGATATCCGCCTCAGGACCTGCGCAAAGCACTCCCACGCATCGCGTCGCGGATCGCCGCCAGCACGACCGTGACCTCCGCGTCCTTCGACAGATAGCCGCACGCCCCCGCGTTCATCGCCCGCTCGATCGACTGCGAGTCGTCGTGCCCGCTGTACGCGATCACGCGCGGCGATCGTCCAGCGGACTGAGCGGCGACTGAAACCTCCCGCAGCGCCTCCAGCGGGTCTTTCCCGGGCATTGTCATGTCGAGCAGGACCACGTCCGCGCGGGTCTGCCGCACCTCGGCCGCCAGGTTGTCCGCGGTATGCAGCGCCCCTGCGCACTCCATGTCGTCTTCGGCCGCGATGCAGCGCCCGAGCATCTCGGGGATGTCCGCATGGTCATCCACGCAGAGCACCCGGATCTTCGATGTGCCGGGAGAGGAACTGTCCATAGGAACCATGGCCATGGCTGCCGGTGAGTATATCGCGCCTGACGGAAAAACCGTCCGTCCGCGGGGGATCCGCGGCCAGATGTGCGCTCAGATCACCGGATCGGGCGGCCCTGCAACCCTCAACTTCCCTGCAAAGACAGAACCGCGCCGAGGATCGGCGCGGTTCTGCTTGGGAGGGCACCGATGACGCGCTAGTTCTTCTTCTCGGTCTCGACCGTGCGCTCGGTCTTTTCCGTGGTCTCTTTGACACCCTCTGGCGTCGAGGTACGTTTGGTCGTTTCGGTCTTGGTCTTGCTCACGTCCCTGTCACAGGCGGAAAGGACCAGGGGCATCCCGAAGATCAACGCACCGAGGCAGACGGCGCCGGCAACGCGGCGTGCGATGAGGAGGTGCTTCATTGAGGCTTCCTTTCAAGAAAAGAGGGGTGCATCCACGGAGACCGCGCGGGTGCGGCACGGACTGTGGCTCGGGCTCAGCGGACGATGCGCGTGTCACGCTCGTGCGTTTCCGTAACGGTCGTGCGGTCGGTCGGCGTGTCGTAAACGCGCTTCTCGGTCGTCTTGGTGTGTCCGACGGTGGTGTCCGCCACGCCGTCGTCATGATGATGGACGCATCCACCCACGAAACCGACGGCCGCGGTGGCCAGGCCGGCGCTCGTCAGCAGCAGACGCGTCGTGGTGCGGGCGGGGGTGCTGTGTGTGTATGTGGTCTTCATGCCCGACATATCAAGGGGAAGCCGCCGGGTCGGGTGAACCGCGTATGAAACTTCAGCCATGCCCCGGTCATGCCAGGGGGCTCCAAAGGGATGAGAAGCGCCGCAAGTAATGTGCAACCGTTTGGTTGCATAGCCGGCACGGCGCAGTACAATGAGCAACCAGGAGGTTGCACATGGGGACTACGTCCACCGACCGCATCGAGAAGCAGATCCAGATCAACGCCCCCCTCACCCGCGTCTGGCACGCGCTGACCGATCACAAGGAGTTCAGCGCCTGGTTCGGCGTCGACCTGCAGATGCCGTTCGCCGTCGGGAACCCGACCCGTGGTCGCATCACTCACCGCGGCTACGAGCACGTGGTGATGCAGGTCGTCGCGCAGACAATCCAGCCGCAACGGTACTTCTCCTTCACCTGGCACCCCTACGCCGTTGATCCCAGAATCGACTACACGGCCGAACCGCCGACGCTTGTCGAGTTCCGTCTCGAACCCGCGGCCGGCGGCACGCTGCTCCGCGTGACCGAGTCCGGCTTCGATTCCATCCCCGCCGCCCGCCGCGACGAGGCCTTCCGCATGAACGAGAACGGATGGGCCGCGCAGCTCCAGAGGATCGACCGCTATGCCACAAGAGCTTGACGCACACACGCAGGCCGCGCTCCGCCGCAACGTGAAGGTCTTCGCCGCCCTGGGTGATCAGACCCGCGTGGCGTTGCTCGCCAGGCTCAGCACGGGCGAGGAGCTCTCGATCGCACGTCTGGCCGAGGGCCAGCCCGTCAGCCGGCAGTCTGTAACCAAGCACCTCCGCGTTCTCGCTCGCGCCGGGCTGGTGAGGACGTTCCGCAACGGCCGGGAACGCCGTTTCGCGCTCCGTCCTGAGCCGCTGGACCGCGCCCGCGAGTCGCTCGAGCGCATCTCACGCCAGTGGGACGTTGCGCTTCACCGCCTTAAGAGCATGCTTGAGCAGGAGAGTGACCAGCCGGGCGGCCCTTCGGGAAGGTAGCCGTGTCCACGCCTCCCGTCCCTCAAGCCTTCGCTGCCGACCCGTGCCCGCCGGCGAGCCTCGCCCACCGCAGCTTCGCCGACCGCGCCCGCGGGTTGTACCTGATCTCCTCCTCCGTCGCCACGATCGGATCGCGGTTCTCGGCGGAGTACACCCCTGCCCGCAGCCCGTCGCGGAAGCTGTGCTTCACGCGCCGGTCCTCGCCGCTGTGGAAGCTGATGATCGCCCCCACACCGCCGGGCCTAAGCAGGTGCGGCAGCACCGCCAGCAGCCGGTCGAGGTTCGCGATCTCGCGATTGACAAGGATGCGCAGCGCCTGAAACGTCCGCGCCGCCGGGTGCAGCTTCGCCCCGGCCGCCCGCTCGACGGTGAACCTGCGCGCCTCGCACACGATCGCCATCAGGTCCTGCGTCGTTGCGATCGGCGCGACCGCCCGCCGCTGCACAATCAGCTTCGCGATCTGAGGCGCCTCGTCCTCGTCACCGTACTCGAGGAACGCGTCGGCCATCTCCTTCTCGCTCATCCTCCTGATCAGCTCCGACGCCGGTTGCCCGCGCGTCGGGTCCATCCGCATGTCCAGCGGCCCGGGTTTCCGGTACGAGAACCCCCGCGCCGGGTCGTCGATCTGCGTGCTCGCTACACCGATGTCCGCCAGAACCGCGTCGACCTTTCCGCCCTCCACGCCCGCTTCCGCGATCACCGTGGGCAACGCGGCGAAGTTGTTGTGGAACAGGTCGAACCGCACGGCGCTGCGCCCCTTGGCCTTCTCCAGCCGCGCCCGCGCTCGCTGAATGTTCGCCGGGTCAAAGTCGATGCCGATCAGCCGCCCGTTCCCCTGCCCCCCTCCCGCCCCTCCCGCCCGTCCCGCCCCTCCC
>DASPMT010000116.1:0-10111 GCA_035626935.1 Phycisphaerales bacterium
GCCACGAATGGCGCGTCCAGTCTGGAAAGGTCACATCGGTTTCGGGCTGGTGCACGTGCCGGTGGTGCTCTACCCGGCGGAGCAGCGGACGGACCTGCAGCTGCACATGCTCGACAGCCGCGACAACGCGCGGGTGCGGTACGAGCGCGTCAACGCCGAGACGGGGCACGAGGTGCCGTGGAACACGATCGTCAAGGGGTACGAGTACAGCAACGGCAACTACGTGATCATGAGCGACGAGGAGCTCAAGCGCGCCGTCCCGGAGGCGACGCGGACAGTTGAGATCCAGACGTTCGTCAAGGGGGACGAGATCGATCCGGTCTATTACGACAAGCCGTACTACCTCGAGCCGGCCAAAGGGGCGGACAAGGGGTACGTGCTGCTGCGCGAGGCGATGAAGGAGTCGGGTCTGGTGGGGATCGCCCAGGTGGTGATCCGCACCCGCCAGTACATCGCGGCCCTGCGCCCGCAGGGCGACGTTCTGGTGCTGAACCTGCTGCGGTACGCGCAGGAGCTCCGCAGCACCGAAGACCTGAAGATCCCGCACGGGGGCATCAGGGCCCACGGCATCACGGCGCAGGAGATGAAGATCGCCCGGACGCTCATCGACGCGATGGAGACGCCGTGGAACCCCGAGAAGTACCACGACGAGTACCGCGCGGAGCTGATGAAGTGGATCCACAAGCGCGTGAAGGCGGGCGAGCTCGAGCACCCGGCCGAGCTGCCTGACGAGCCGAAGGAGGAGAAGTCGCCGCTGAACTTCATGGAGGCGCTGCGCAACAGCCTCGCCCAGGCGGGCAAGGGCCATCACAAAGCGCCGGCGGGGCGAACGACCACGCCGAGGGCGACCCGCGGCGCACAGGGCGGCAGGAAGAAGGCCGTCCGCAAGGGCGCGGCCAGGCCGACGCGGCGCAAGGCCGGTTGAGCGGAGCGACCGATGGGCCTGACCAGGTACGCGCAGAAACGCGACTTCAAGGTGACGCCCGAGCCGGGCGCGGTCGTCAAGCGCAGCAAGGGCGGCAACAGCTACCTCATCCAGAAGCACGACGCGTCGCGCCTTCACTACGACTTCCGGCTGGAGCTCGACGGCGTGCTCAAGTCCTGGGCCGTGCCCAAAGGCCCGTCGATGGACCCGGCGGACAAGCGGCTCGCCGTCGAGGTGGAGGACCACCCGCTCGACTACGGGAAATTCGAGGGGACCATCCCCGCGGGGGAGTACGGCGGCGGCACCGTGATGCTCTGGGACCGCGGGACGTGGGAGCCGCTGGATCCCGACCCCCGGGCGGCGCTGCGCAAGGGGCGCCTGCACCTTGCGTTGCACGGCGAGAAGCTCAAGGGGGAGTGGACGCTCTCGCGCATGGGGCGGCGCGAGGGTGACGAGAAGAACAACTGGCTCCTGATCAAGCGGAACGACCGGTACGTGCGTCCCGGCAGGGGGGACTCGATCTTGGAGAGCAAGGACCGGAGCGTCGCAACTTCGCGCACCATGGAGGAGATCGCGGGGGGCAAGGGGAAAGGGGGCTCGAAGGTGTGGCGCTCCAACCGCGCGGAGAAGTGGTCGTCCTCAAAGGCCGACCGGCACAAGTCGGCCGACGTCGCGCCCGCGAAGCCGAACGCAACGCGCCCGCCCGCGCGTCAGCGCGCCGCGGGACGGGCCAGCAGGTCCAAGGAGGACCGCGTACTGGACGAGATCCCGACAAACCCGCCTCTCGTCGCGCAGCTCTGCACCCTCGCCGACGCGCTGCCCCCCGGTGATCAGTGGGTCCATGAGATCAAGATCGACGGCTACCGCCTCCTGGCGGTGAAGGCGCTCGATCAGGTACGGCTCGTGACGCGGGCGGGTCACGACTGGACCACACGGTTCCAGCCGATCGCCGACGCGGTCGCCCGGCTCAGGGCGCGCTCGCTTGTGCTCGACGGTGAGGCGGCGGTCACCGATGCCCGCGGCAAGACGTCCTTCCAGCTCCTGCAGCAGGCGATCAAGGGGTCGAAGTTCGACGCGCTGGTCTTCTTCATGTTCGACCTCCTGGCGCTCAACGGCAAGGACCTCCGCCCGCTCCCGCTGATGGAGCGCAAGGCGCGGCTCGGTGAGCTTGTGGAGCGTTCCAGCGGCGGGAAGGGACTCCCGTCCATCCTCCGCGTCACGGAGTTCATCGAGGGGCACGGCGCGGACGTGCAGCAGCAGGCGTGCAGGCTCGGGCTGGAGGGGATGGTCTCCAAGCTCAAGACCTCGATCTATGAGGGGGGACGGACGCGGACGTGGTTGAAGGTCAAATGCGGGCACAGGCAGGAGTTCATCGTCGTGGGATGGACGCCTCCCGGCCGCCACGCCAAGGGGGCGTCACGAGGGCGTGGACGCGGCTTCTTCGGGTCTCTCCTGCTCGCCGCGCACAACGACAAAGGGCAGCTCGTCTATACGGGCAAGGTCGGCACGGGCTTCGACGACGCCGGCCTGAAGGAGATGTTCAACCGCCTTAAGCCGCTCGCGATCGACGCACACCCGCTCGACGTGCAGCCGCCGCGGTCGGAAGTCGTGGGAGCCCACTGGGTAAGGCCGAAGGTAGTGATCGAGGTCGCGTTTACCGAGTGGACCGACGACGGGCGCCTCCGGCACCCGTCGTTCCAGGGACTACGAGAGGACAAGGCCGCGGCCGCGGTGAAGATCGAGAAGGAGCAGCCCGTGTCAGCACTCGGCAAGACGGCATCGGCAACCAGCGTCGGTTCTGTGACCAAGGACCAGACGGCTGTGCCGCCGGCCGCCAAGCCCCAAAGGGCCGGTTCGGTGGCTGGCCTGAAAGCAGCGGCCAAACCGAAGGGCCGCGCTCGCGGGAGCAAGTCGGAGCCGGGCGAAGCGTCCGTTGCGGGCGTGAGGATCAGCAACCCGCAGCGCGTGGTCTACCCCGATCTGGGTGTCAGCAAGCTGCAGGTGGCGGAGTACTTCGACGCCGTGGCCGAGTGGATGCTGCCGTTTGTCGCGGCCCGACCGCTGAGCGTCGTCCGGTGCACAGGGGGGCTGGAGAGCGCCTGCTTCTTCCAGAAGCACCCGGGCGACACGTTCGGTCCTCCCGTGAAAGGCGTGCCGGTGCGCGAATCAGGCGGCGTGGCCAACTACATCGCGGTCACCAACGCCAAGGGGCTGGTGTCGCTGGTGCAGATGGGTGTGCTGGAGGTGCACCCCTGGGGGTCGAAGGCAAAGACGCTCGAACGTCCGGACCTGGTGGTGTTCGACTTGGACCCGGCCCCCGGTCTTCCCTTCCAGCGTGTGAAGGAAGCAGCCGTGCGCGTCCGTGAGGTGCTGGAGGGGATGGGCGTCAAGTCGTGGCTGAAGACCTCCGGCGGCAAGGGACTGCACGTGGTCATCCCCATGAGAACCTCTTCAAAGGTGACCTGGGAGAGCACCAAGAGCTTCGCCGAGCAGGTGGCCAAGGGCCTCTCAGCCAGCGAGCCGGAGCGGTACCTGGCCAAGGCCAGCAAGAGCGAACGGAAGGGGAAAGTCTTCATCGACTGGCTGCGCAACGGACGCGGCGCGACCTCGGTGGCGCCCTATTCAACCCGGGCCAGGGCTGCGGGCGGGGTGGCGATGCCTCTGCGGTGGGATGACCTGGACGATCTGAAGAGCGCGGATCAGTTCACCATCCAGAACACGCTGGAGCACATCCGCAAACGCCGGCGCGACCCGTGGGCCGACTACGCCCCGGTTAATGTGGACAAGCTGTTGGGTGGCATGAGGTAAAAGGGAAGCCGCAATCTCCCGCCGGTCGATCAGTGGCTGGCGAGGAAATACCCTTGTTGTGGGCCGGCGGCGCCAGGAATGGAATTGGGCCATCCGGCGTGTTGATAAGCGGGGCCGCGACCGCGATACTCCCTCTGTTCCGCCGCGGACGAGGGGCGTTTTCTGTCCGGGCAGCCCAGGAAGGGCGAGCGTGGCGCCGGGGGTGGCGGGGTTTGGCGCACGCGGTTAGACAGGAGGTCCGATTCGATGCGCTTGGCGAAACTGACGTTGCAGGGGTTCAAGTCCTTCGCGGACAAGACCGAGTTCACCTTCGACCAGGCGATCACGGGTGTAGTCGGCCCCAACGGGTGCGGCAAGAGCAACGTCGTCGACGCCATCAAGTGGGTGCTCGGGGAGCGGAGCAGCAAGGCCCTCCGCGGCACCGAGATGCTGGACGTGATCTTCGCGGGGTCGGCCGGGCGCAAGCCGCTGGGGATGGCGAGCGTCACGCTGACGTTCGAGAACCCGATCGAAGCGGGGGCCCCGGTCAGCGCCGTGACGGCGGCAGAGGCCGCCGAGAGCGAAGCCGCCGACGCCGAGGCGAAGAACGTCGACGCGCAGGTGGCCGCCGAGGGGATCGAGGTCGTGGCGGCGGCCAGCGACAGCGACGCAGACGATGAGGTGGGGATCAACCGTTCGCTGCGCGGCAGGCGCGGCCTGCCGATCGACACCGACGTCGTCGAGGTCGAGCGCCGGCTCTACCGCGACGGCACGAGCGAGTACCTGATCAACAGCAAGAAGGCGCGGCTGAAGGACATCCGCGACCTGTTCCTCGACACGGGCATCGGCGCCGACGCCTACTCGATCATCGAGCAGGGGAAGGTCGACGCGATGCTGCTGGCGTCGCCGATGGAGCGGCGCGTGGTGTTCGAGGAGGCGGCGGGGGTGGCGAAGTACCGCCAGCGCCGGCTGGAGGCCGAGCGGAAGCTCGAGCGCACCGACAACAACCTGGCGCTCGCGCGCGAGCAGCTCGAGAGCACCGAGCGGCGGCTGCGGATCGTCAAGGGCCAGGCGGCCAAGGCGAAGCAGTTCAAGGCCCTCGACGGCGAGCTGCGCGCGGTGAAGATGACCCTGGCGTGCGAGCAGTTCGACGAGCTGCACCAGCGGCTGATGGGCCTCACCAGCCGGCTGGCCGAACTCGACGGCGAGCGGTCGGCCGCGACCGAGCAGCTCACCGCCATCGAGGGCGCAAAGCAGGAGGCGGAGCTCACGCGCCACGAGGCGGCCGACGAGCTGCGCCGCGTGGAGTCCCAGCTTCAGACCGCGCGTCACGACGAGCAGACGGCCCAGCAGCGGGGGCGTAACGCCCAGCAGGCGGCCGAAGCCGTGCGTCGCGCGATGGAGAACGACGCGGCCCAGCTCGCGCAGCTCACCGCGCGCGTGGAGCAGCTCTCCGTCGCTCAGCAGGAGGCGGCGGAGCAGATCGGTCGGCTCTCGGAGGACCTGCAGTCGGCCGAGCGGGCCTTGGAGCGGGCGGGCGCCGCCCGCGGAGGCGTGCTCGAAGAGGTCGCCGGCCGCCGCAACGAGCTGGGGACCAAGCGGGCCCGCGTCGCGGGGATCGACCGCGAGCGCGTCGGCGTCACGGCGTCGATCGAGCAGGACCAGCGCCGCGTCGCGGTCGTCACCGAGCAGCTCACGCGGCTGCAGGGGAAGGCGGAGGGGAACGCGTCGGAGCGGTCGCGCGTCGACCAGCAGCGCCTGGCGCTCGACGGATCGGTGGTGTCGCGGCGCAGCGCAGTCGATGAGCTCGGCGCGCGCGTGACGGCGGCCGAGGCGCGGGCGGGGCAGCTCGCCGACGACCGGCGCGCACAGGCGGAGCGCATCGGAGAGCTGGAGCAGAAGTCCGCGCGGCTCGACTCGCGCCGCCAGGCGCTGAGCGAGATGGTCGAGCAGCGGGTGGGCCTCAACGAAGCGGTCAAGGGCGTGCTGGAGGCCAAAGCAGAGGGACGCGGGTTCACCGGCGTCGTCGGCGTGCTGGCGGACCTTGTCGAAAGCTCGCGCGACCACGCGGCCGAGGCGGAAGCGGCGCTGGGCAACGCGCTGCAGGCGCTGGTGGTCGAGTCCATGACGTCGCTGCCGGCGGCGGAAGAGCTCGCGTCGCTCAGCGGACGCGTGGCGTTCGTGACGCTGGCAGGGTTGGACGCGCCCACGGCTGTGCCCGAAATGGGGGCGATGCCCGTTGAGCTCGCCGCGATGGTGCGGCCGGTGCGAGGGCTCGTCCGCGCGCGCGCCGGTCTGGACCAGGCGATGGCCGCGGGGGTTGGGGGCCTGCTTGACAGAGCGCTCGGCCGCACGTTCCTGGTGCGCGATCTGGACGCGGCGCTGATGGTGCGTGCGGGCGGGCTGCTGGGCGCAGAGCCGGTGCGGCTTGTGACCCGTGACGGCGCCGTGCTGGAGGCCGACGGACGCGTGGTGGCCGGGCCCGTGAGCACCGGTGAGGCGGGCGGCATGCTGCAGCGCCGCAGCGAGCTTGAGGACCTGGGACGCGAGGTCGCGACCGTCCGCGCAGAGCTCGAAGGGGAGCGTGCGGCGATGGCCGCGATCGACACCGACGCGGCCGCCGTGACCGGCGAGCTCTCCGCCGGGCGCTCGTCGCTCACCGAGCAGCGGCGCCTGCTGGCCCAGGAGGAGAGCCGGCTGGAGCAGCTGGTGCGCGAGGGCGAGCGCCTGGAGCGCGAGCGTTCGAGCCTCGACGACGAGGTCTCGCAGCTCCGCGATCGGATGGCGGGGCTGGAGCAGGAGCGGGCGGGTCTGGCCTCGAAGGCCGAGTCGCTGTCGCGCCTGCTCGAGGAGGAGACCGCCGGCGTCGCCGCGCTCGAGTCGGCGCTCGCCGACGTGCAGGCGCGGGCCGACCACGCCGCGGAGCAGATCACCATCGCCAAGGTGGAGGTGGGCCGGTTGACGGAGCAGCTCTCGTCGGCGCGGCGTGAGCGGCAGCGCGCCGAAGTAGCGCTGGCCGACGCGCAGCGCTCCAGGGCGTCGCTCGAGCAGGCCCGCGCCGGGCGTGAGGCCTCACTGGCCGAGCACCAGCGGGCTCAGGAGGAGAGCGCAGCGGTCGCGGAAGCGGCGCGTGCCCAGGCGTCTGAACTCGCCGGTGTCGTGGGTCAGCTCGCCGCGAAGGTCGCCGAAGCCGCCGACGCCGCCGCCGCGGCCGGGGAGCAGCTCGGGCTCGCCCGCGAGCGGGCCGAGCATCTGCAGCGCGACCTCCACGCCCTTGAGATGAGCAAGCGGGAGGCCGAGGTGAAGCGCGAGACCCTCGAGGAGCGCGTGCAGCAGGAGCAGGGGGTCGACCTGCCGACGCTCCACCGCGAGTTCGAGGAGATGCTCGTCACGTCCGTGGACGTGCCCGAGGGCATGGAGCCGGTGCACGTCTTCCGGCCGGAGATGAGCGGCCTGGCGTCGCAGGCCGCGGAACTGGGCCGGGCCATCAAGCAGCTCGGCAACGTCAACCTCGACGCGATCGACGAAGAGAGCCAGCTCGCCGGTCGCAACGAGCAGCTCGCCTCTGAAGTCGCCGACCTGGACAAGGCGAGCGCGGACCTCCGCGGGCTGATCGAAGAGCTGAACCAGGCCAGCCGCGTGCGGTTCAAGGAGGTCTTCGAGCTCATCTGCCAGCACTTCGCGGGTGACAACGGCATGTTCCGCAAGCTGTTCGGCGGCGGCAAGGCGGAGGTGCGCCTGATGCCGCTTGTGAAGGACGGCGTGCAGACCGACGAGGTCGACCTGCTCGAGAGCGGCATCGAGATCATCGCCAAACCGCCGGGCAAGGAGCCGCGGAGCATCAGCCAGCTCTCCGGCGGTGAGAAGAGCATGACGGCGGTGGCCCTCCTGATGAGCATCTTCCGCAGCAAGCCGAGCTGCTTCTGCGTGCTCGACGAGGTGGACGCGGCGCTCGACGACGCCAACACCGACCGGTTCATCAAGGTCGTCGGCCGGTTCACCGACCGCAGCCACTTCATCGTCATCACCCACCACAAGCACACCATGCACGGGTGCGACCACCTCTACGGCGTCACCATGCAAGAGCGCGGCGTGAGCAAGCGCGTGAGCGTGCGGATCGATCAGGTGGGCGCCGACGGGCGCATCAAGGAAGAGCCGGCGTCCGCCGCCGAGAAGCCCGCCGACGGCGCCCTGCGCCGCGGGTTGGCGGGCATGCGCGCGGCCAGCGAGGGGCCGGTTGCGGTGTCCGACAACTGAGCGGGAACGCAATGAAAACGCCCCGGCGCGGGCAGGGGCGGTGCTGCATCATCTGACGGATGCTCAGCGGCGCTTGCGGCGCACGGCGACGAGGCCGGCGAGAGCCGCCAGCGAGGCCGCGCCCGGCGTGGGGACCTCCACGATGGTGAGGACGACGTCGTTGCCGGTATCGCCGCCGAAGTAGCTGATCTGGAAGAACCTGTCGGTGGGCAGGCTCTCGTGGGCGAAGTAGACGCCGTCGCGCAGCGCGTTCCCGTCGGGGCTCATGAACATGGTGCCGCCGAGTCCCGCCAAGTCGGGCGTGTAGAGCGAAGGCGCCGCGCTCGAGTCCTGGTCGATGATGACGAACGACACGCCGTCCAGGCGCGGGAACGCCGGCGCGGGCTGCAGGTCAACGCCCAGGACGGGCCGTTCGCCCAGCGAGTTGGCGCTGAGCGTCATGGTTGCGCCCTCCTCAAGCAGCAGTTGGCTGTAGAAGCCGTCGCCGTTGCCCGGCAGGAAGCCGTTGAGCGTGACGCCGAAGTTTGAGCCGGGGTCCATCAGCACGCCGCCGCCGTTGATCGCCAGCAGGCCCGGGCTCCCGCCGGGCTCAAGGCAAGAGGCCGCCCGAACGTTGACGCTGCGGTTATTGGCGAAGAACAGTCGCGCCGGGTCGACGCCGGGCGTGTTGCGCGCGCCGAGGATGACGCCGCGTCCGAGCATCGCCGCTGGGTTGGTGCCGTCGCCGATCGTCCAGTTTGCCTGGATGCGGTTGTTGGCGGCGCCGACGATCGAGTTGACGCGCAGCGAGGCGCTGTTGACGTTGACGGCGCCGGTGAGGGTGGTCACGTTGGCGGCGGTGAAGGCGATCTCGCTGCCGAGGCTCTCGGCCTTGGACTGGCCGGCGACGGCGGGCCTGTTGCGGATGCGCCCGGCGAGGATCGTGGGCCCGGTGTCGCCGAAGATGTTGAGGGTGTGCGCGGCGCCGAGCTGCAGCTCGCCCGCGAGCTCCAGCACGTGCCCGCGTCCGCCCTGGAGGTCGATGCGCCGGACCGGCGCGGCGTTGGTGGTGCCGAAGTTGGTCAGGCCGGTGAAGCGGAGCCGGCCGGTAGCGCCGGCGGCGCCGAACGTGGTGTCGGCGCCGATCGCCATCGCGTTGCCGACGGAGTACGTGCCGCCGGCGGCCGCCCGCACGCGCGTGCCGGTGCCGGCGATGCCGAAGATCCCGCCGTTGCCCAGCGCGTTGTTGTTCCCGATCACCAGGTTGCCGGCCTGCAGATTGACGCCGCCGGTGAACGTGTTGGCGCCCCACAGCACCACGTCGCAGTCGCGGGCCTCGTTCATGGCGTTGCGCATGTTGATCGTCACGCCGCGGGCGCCGGCGCCGACCGGCGAGATCGCGCCGAACAGCACCAGCTGCGTCGGCGCGTTGGTGCGGTTGGCCGAGCCGTTGATGGTGAGGTTGGCGGCCAGGCGCAGGTCGTTGTGGATCAGGTGCACGTCGTCGTCGGTGTTGTTGGTGATCTGCGGGTTGGTCCCGTCGAACCGGAACGGCACGCCCGAGAGCTGCATGTTCACGCTGTTGGCCGCGAAGATCAGTCTGTTGAGCGTGTACTCGGTGACGCCCGCGCCGACGTGGTCGACGTTCGTCGCGCGCCGGTTGGCCGGCGCGTTGCCCATCGTCACCGCGAGGTTGTTCGCGCCGTTCTGGGCCGGTCGGATGTTGCCGGCCCAGTTGGTGATCGAGCTCCAGTTGGAGTCGTTGGCTGAGCCGCCGGTGTAGGTCTGGCCAAGCGTGGTGCCCGCGGCCAGGCAGAGCATCAGCGCGGAAGGAACGGCGCAAGCGGTCCTGTACATGACTCTCTCCTCTCGATGGCCGCCCCTCGGGCGGACGCCCTTTCCTCCCCGTACACGGGGGTGGGAAAACGGCTGACAACCAAGAATACAACGGGTTATCGGATCCACAACCCCTGATTCGGGGGTTTTGGGATAGCGTCTGCGCAAGTCCTTGAGGCCCTGGCGGTTACGGGTTCGCGAGCGAGCCGGCGGGTTGCCCGCCCTTGCGAGGGTCGCACCCGGCCGTGTAAAGCGGCGGCCGACCAAGCCGTCTGGCGGGCGAACGAACGATGAGTTGCACGGCCGCTTCGCCACGTGCGGGTAGAA
>DASPMT010000117.1:0-4234 GCA_035626935.1 Phycisphaerales bacterium
TGGCAGGCCTCCGCGAGCGACACATCGCCGGTGATCGCGTGCGACGCGTGCTTTTTCTTGAGGTCCGCAAAGACGGCGACACTCTCCGCGCCGATCGACCGGCGGTAGCGGAGCAGCTCGCCGGCCTCGGCCGTCGGCATCAGTCCCTCGTCGGCGACGTGGGCGAAGACGAAGTTCTCGCAGCGGATGAACGTGCCGCCGCAGGCCAGTGCAACGGCCAGCGCCTCGCGGTTGCCGGCCGCGAGCACCTGCACGCCCATCGGCAGGTCGGGAGCGGCGTCGCGCACGGCGAGTCCAGCCGCGGTCATCGCGGCGACGACAGCGGGGTCGTGGCGCGTCAGGTACGGCGCGTCGTGCATGTTCTCGAGCAGAAGCGCGTCGAAGCCGGTCTTGGCAAGCAGCCTTGCCTCCGCGGCGACGTGGGCCGCGATCTGGCGTGCCGCGAGCTTTGATGCGGGTGATCCTGGGAGCGCCGGCACGTGCACCATGCCGATGAGGGCCTTGCCCCGTCCCAGTGCTCGCGAGATGACCGCCGGAGTCGCCATGGGCCGAGCGTAGGAGAAGCTATCGGCCTTCGACTGCGGTCCACGCGCTGCCCGCCTTTGCGCTGCGGACGACCGCCTCAATGAACGCCACACCGCGCACGCCGTCGTGCACGGTGGGGAAGGTACTCGGCTCACCGCTTCCGCGCAGCTTCGTCGCGAACCCGCGGTAAATGTTGGCGAATCCCTCGATGAACCCTTCGGGGTGCCCAGGGGGCAGGCGCGACGCCGTGTCGGCCGGCGAGCCGAAACCTGAGCCACGGGCGAGCACCTTTGTCGTGCCGTCGAGGGTCGCGACGGTGAGGTGGTTGGGCTCTTCCTGGCGCCACCAGAGCGAGCCCCTGTCGCCGTGGATGCGGAAGGTAAGGTTGTTCTCTTCGCCGATGGCCACCTGGCAGACCGTCAGCGTCGCCTTGGCGCCGCCGTTCAGCCGGATCATCACCGTCGCGTCGTCGTCGAGCGTGCGTCCCGGTACGAAGCTGGTAAGGTCTGCCGCGACTTGCTGCGCGTGCTGCCCGGTCACCGTCGTCAGCAGGTTTTCGGCGTGGCTGCCGATGTCGCCGATGGCGCCGCCCGCACCGGCTTGGGCTGGGTCGTTCCGCCACGCCGCCTGCTTCTGACCGGAGTCCTCCAGCCTGGTGGCGAGCCACCCCTGGTGGTACTCGACGAAGCATTTGCGCACCGCGCCTATCCCACCCGTTTTTACAAGGTGGGCCGCGTGGCGCACCATCGGGTACCCGGTGTAGTTGTACGTGACCGCGAAGGGCGTGCCGCTCTTCTCGACCGCCGACGCCACAGTTCGCGCGTCGGCGAGGGTGGTTGTGAGCGGTTTATCGCAGATGACGGGGAACCCTGCCTCGACGAATGCCCGGGCGATCGCGGCGTGCGTGTGGTTAGGGGTGACGATCGTCACCGCGTCGACCCGGTCGCCCGGCGGACGCTTTCGCTCGGCGGCAAGGAGCTCCTGCCAGGTTCCGTAGGAGCGATCGGTTGCGAGCCCCAGCTCACGCGCAGACGCCAGGGACTTCTCCGGCGTTGACGACAACGCCCCCGCGGTGAGCACAAACGAGTTGTCGAGCTGCGCAGCCAGGCGGTGAACGGCGCCGATGAACGCGTCCTTGCCGCCGCCGATCATTCCGAGCTTCAGGGGGACGGGCATCAGTGGCCGCCCCCCTCGCCCCCCCGTGCCGGCGCTTTGTCGTTCTTCAGGGACTCGACCAGCTTGGCGCGGTCATCGTCGGTGAGCGTGGGCACCACCTTCAGCATCGCCGCAAAGTGGGCGATCTCATCCTTCGCCGCGGGGAAGCCCACGTTGCCGGACCCCGGGGCATCGCTGGTTGCGACGACCTTTCCGTCGCCGTCGAGGAACACGAACCAGGGGATGCCTCCCTTGTTCCCGCCGCGGTACTTGGCCAGCAGGTCCTTGCCGCCGGTCATGCGGTCCTCGTCCACCTTCACGTCGACGAACGCCTTTTCGAGCAGGGGCTTCGGCTCGGCCCTGGCCATCCAGTCCTCGAGCCGGTGGCACCAGCCGCACCAGGGAGCGCCGAAGTGGAGGAAGACGAGCTTGCCGCTCGACTTCGCCCGGGCGATGCCCGCATCAACGACCTTCTGCGCCTCCAGCGGTTTGGCGGCGTGGTCCTTCAGGAACTTGAGCACCTTCGCGGCGTCGTGCCCCATGTCCTTGCCGAGTAGCGACTCGCCGCTGGCATCCTTTTTTTCGAGCGACCCGGTTTCCTGGTTGGCGACAGGCTTGCCGTCCGCGTCGAGGACCGTCAGGAACGGGAACCCGTTTTTCTTCAGGTCCGCGCCGTAACTTGTCGCCAGGTCGATGTTCTTGTCCTTGGGCTGCCCCGCGTCGATGTGCACCACGTCGTACTCGTACTGCAGCGTCCGGGTGATCTGCCGGTCCGCCTGCATCGACTCGTGCAGCTTGATGCACCATGTGCACCAGTTGCCTCCCCACTGGATGAGCACGCGGCGGTTCTCTTTCTTCGCCTTCGCCAGGGCCGTTGCGATCTGCTGCCTGGCGTCGGCGTTGACGTCGTAGAGGGCCGGCTTGGCTTTCGCCGGAGCGGGCTGGGTCACGGGCTGCGCGCCCTGCACCAGCACGGGAGACGCGATCGTTCCTGCCGCTACCACAAATGCCACCAGCGTTGTGATCTTCATCGTGGTCTCCTTGATGCTCAACCGTATCCGCCCGGGTCCGTTCCTCGTGTGCTCAGCGTTTCTTCTCGAACGCCGCGTCGAACGCCCGGTCTGACGACGGGAAGTCCAGCGAGCGTACGAACCTGCACGCCTCCGCTGCGCCGTGCTCCCGTGCCATGGCGGAGTCCTCCCACTCCACGCTGAGCGGGCCGGTGTAATGGGCCTGGTTCAGTGCCCGCACGATGGCTTCGAAGTCGACGTCGCCCCGCCCCGGGGAACGGAAGTCCCAGCCGCGGCGAGCATCGCCGAACCCAAGGTGCGATCCGAGGACGCCCGATTCGCCGTCGAGCGTCCGCGCTGCGTCCTTGACGTGACAGTGATAGATGCGTTCCGGGAACGCGCGGATGAACGCGACCGGGTCGACGAACTGCCAGTGCAGGTGGGACGGGTCGAAGTTGAACCCGAACGCCTTTCGGTTCCCCAGGGCCTCCAGCGCCCGGCGCGCCGTGTGGATGTCGTACGCGATCTCCGACGGGTGGACCTCGAGCGCAAACCGCACACCGGCCTTGTCGTATGCGTCCAGGATCGGGTTCCACCGTCTGGCGAAGTCCGCGAAGCCCGCGTCCACATCGGCCGCCGAAGTGGGGGGGAAGAAGTAGAGCTGGTGCCAGATCGACGAGCCGGTGAAGCCGTTGACGACGCCGACGCCGAGCCTGGCCGCGGCCTTGGCGGTGTCGATCATCTCCTGCGACGCCCGCGACCGCACCCCTTCCGGGTCGCCGTCACCCCACACGCGGGCCGGCACGATCGACTTGTGCCGCTGGTCGATCAGGTCGCACACGCACTGTCCGACCAGGTGGTTGCTGACCGCCCACACCTTCAGGCCGTGACGGGCCAGCAGCTCGTGCCGCCCCTTGCAGTAGTCGGGCTCCGCCAGGGCCCGCTGCACGTCGAAGTGGTCGCCCCAGCAGGCGAGCTCAAGGCCGTCGTACCCCCAGCCTTCTTTGCCGGCCATCCTTGCCAGGGTTTCCAACGGCAGGTCGGCCCACTGGCCGGTGAAGAGCGTAACGGGTCTTGGCATAGCGCGGGAGTGTACCGAATGGACGCCCGGTCGTGCGCCGACTGCAATTCGTCGCGTCGGCAGGTATGCTGCCGCGGTTCGCACACCGCGTGGAGCCAATCAGCAATGACCCCGCTTACCTCCGGCCGCAGCGCCCTTGTTCCTCTCTCGGTGATGATGTTCCTCCAGTTTTTCCTCTGGGGGGCGTGGTTTGTCACCCTCGGGCCGTTCATGGCCTCGCGCGGGATGGGTGGCACCGAGATGGGCACCTGGATCGGCAACGCCTACTCCACTGCACCCATCGCCGCAATCATCGCGCCGTTTTTTCTCGGCATCGCTGTCGACCGGTTCTTCGCGAGTCAGCGGGTGATGGGCCTGCTGCACGTGCTCGGTGGCGCGCTGCTCGCTTTGGCGCCGTGGGCCGCTACGCAGAACCCTGAGAAGCCGGTGCTGTTCTTTGTTGTGCTCCTGGCGCACATGCTCT
>DASPMT010000118.1:0-9673 GCA_035626935.1 Phycisphaerales bacterium
GTGGTGACTCCGCACATCGAGCAGATCCGCCTCGAGTTCGGGGCGGCCTTTGACCGGTGGCACCGGCGGGTTCACGGCTCGCCCGTTACGGTTGACTGGCGTACGCCGGGGGGCACCAGCGAGATCCGCAAGCTGCTCGAGTCGCAGGCCGAGGCCGCGGTCGCCGCCGGCGCGTACTCGATCGTCCCGCCCAAGCGGCTCAAGCACAGGGGCGCGGAGAAAGAGGAACTTCCCGAGGCGGTCATCAACGCCGAGTTGGCCGATCTGCCCGATGTCTTCTTCGGCGGCGGCTCGTTCGAGCACACCGCGTCGAAGGCGGGGATCGTGACGACTGCGCTTGTCGGCGGCGCTGCCCGCCGGGTGCGGGTGAGGATCAGCGCGCCGCCGGACCCGGCGCCGGGGTTCACAGAGGAGTTCCTCGCAGCTGTCTACGGACCGGAGAACCGCGTCGGCGTCGAGCGGCTCTACGACGACGACCAGTACTGGTTCGGGACGGCGCTCTCGGGCTTCGGCATCGTCTATAACCGCGACCTGCTGCGCGAGCTCGGCGTGCCGGAGCCGACGTCCTTCGCCGAACTGGGCGACCCGCGCCTGTTCAAGCGCGTCGCGCTCGCCGACCCGCGTCTCTCCGGCTCGGTTGCGACGCTGTACGACGCCATCCTGAACAAGGAAGGCTGGGACCGCGGCTGGCGAATCCTCCGCGATATGTCGGCCAACGCCCGCTACTTCTCGTCGTCGAGCACGCAGCCGCCGCTGGACGTCAGCCAGGGCGAGTGCGCCATCGGCGTCGCCATCGACTTCTACGGACGCGGCCAGAGCCAGTCCCTCGTCAAACCCGGCGCCGACCCGGACTCCAGCCGCGTGGGGTACATCGACCCACCGGGAGCGACCTACATCGACGCCGACCCCGCCAGCATCATCAACGGCGCCAGGCACCCCGCCCTTGCCCGCCGCTTCATCGAGTTCTGCCTCACCGACGAGGCGCAGGCGCTGTGGCAATTCGCGCCGCTCGACCAGTCGCCGGGCGTCGGAGGGGACGGGATGGGCCCCGAGCACGAGCGGCTCCGCCGCATGCCCGTTAAACCGTCGATGTACGAGAAGTACCTGGACCGCTTCACCGACAAGACCAACGCGTTCAGCATCGCGTCTAAGACCCCGCTCCGCGGCTGGCGCGACCTCATCGGCCCGCTCATGGGGGCGTTCGCCATCGATAACCGCGAAGACCTCCAGGAGGCCTGGCGGCTGCTGAACAAGGCGCGCGCGACCTCCGGCTTCCCCGGCCTGGCGGCGATGGAGGAGGCGTTCTATTCGATGCCACCGCTGGAGATCGACGGCCAACCGGTCGTGCTCAACGAGCAAACGTTCAAGCGCCTGTCGGACGCCACCGGTCGGTGGCGCGGGCCCGAGACGGGCGTGCGCGCAAAGATCGAGTACACCCGGTTCTTCAAGCGGCAGTACCGGCGCGTAGCCGAGATCGCACGCCAATACGGGCTCTCCTGACGGGCCGGCTCCCACCGCGGACCGACCTTGCGCGTACGATCGGCCCTCACATGCCCGCCCCGAAAGAACGCACAAACCTCCGCGCTCAGAGCGAGCGCGCCGTCCTCGCCGCGCTCCGCCTGCCTGACAGCAGCTACGACCCGCGTGACCCGTTCGGTGAGTTGACTGCCCTCGCCGAGCAGGCGGGCGCGACCGTCGTCGGCACGCTCGAGCAGCGCGCCGATAAACCGGTCGCCGGCACCTACATGGGCACCGGCAAGATCAAGGAGCTCGCTGAACTCTGCGACGAGCTTGAGGCCTCGATGGTCATCTTCGACCACGAGCTGTCGCCCAAGCAGATCGGCGCGATCGAGAAGGTCGTCGAGCGCAAGATCATCGACCGCTCGGAGCTGATCCTGGACATCTTCGCCAGCCGGGCCACCACCGTCGAGGCGCGGCTGCAGGTGGAGATGGCCCAGCTCGAGTACACGCTGCCGCGCCTGCGGGCGATGTGGAGCCACCTGGAGCGCATGTCGGGCGGGGGCGTGGGGACTCGCGGCCCGGGTGAGATGCAGCTCGAGACCGACCGGCGGCTCGCGCAGGCGAAGTAGATCGCGCTCCAGCGCCGGCTGGAGGAGATCCAGGAGCGACGCAGCCGCGAGGTCGCGGCCCGCAACATCGACCACTTCACCGTCGGCATCGTCGGCTACACCAACGCCGGCAAGAGCACGCTGTTCAACACGCTCACCGCGGGCGGCGCGTACGCCGACGACCGCGTGTTCGCGACGCTGACGACGCGCACACGCGAGTGGGACCTGACGGGCGGGCTCCGCGTGATGCTGTCGGACACCGTCGGTTTCGTCCGCGACCTGCCGCACAACCTGGTGGCGTCGTTCCGCGCCACCCTCGAGGAGGCCACGCACGCCAACCTCCTCCTGATCTTGCTGGACGTGAGCGATCCGGCGGCCGAGCTCCATTACGACACCGTCAACCAGACGCTCGACGACCTGTTCAAGCAGGTGCGCGCCAGCGAGAAGCGGCGGGGCGACGCGGAGCCTGCGCCGCTCCCCAAGCGCGTCCTGCTGCTCAACAAGGTCGATCAGCTCCGCGACAACAGCCAGGTGCTGATCTGGCAGCAACGGGTGCCGGGCGCGATCCCGATCGTCGCGCCCAAGACCAACCACCCGGGCCACAGAATTCTCCGCGAGCTGGTCCTCGAGGAAGCCCAAGGCGGTGTGAAGGACCTGCGCATCACGGTGCCGCTGGCGGACGCGAAGACCATCAGCGTGCTGGAGAACCGCGGGCAGGTCTCCGGGCGCGACTACAGCGACGACGCCGTGACGCTGCACGTTCGGATCGGCAAGCGGCAGCTCGACCAGCTCCGGTCGCTCGGCGCAAAGATGGCCATCGCAAAGGCCGAACCCCTGCCTAAAAAAAAGGCCAAAGCCGGGGGCGGGCATCCCGCGGCCAGAAAGGCTGCCAAGCGGTAGGACCACCGTCGTTTCAGCCCCTTTTCATAGCCCGAGGCGCACAAAGTGCCCTTGATTGACCAGAGGGCGGTGGCACCCTGTTTTGTGAATCCCTAGGGTTACCGGGGTCGAAGACAAGTTAGCACCCGTTAGCAATTTCGCTCCCATCCATAAGGAAAGGAAGCCTCCATGTCGAACACTCCCTGGGTCAAGATCGTTCTCGCCGCCGCCGGCGGTGCCTCCGTTGCGCTGGGCGTCGCCTACTTTGGGTTCTGGAAGCCCGAGCACACCCGCAAGCTGGAGCAGATCACCCAGCTTGACACCAACGTGCAGCAGTTGACCGAGACGAAGGGCAAGCTCGAAACCGCGGTGAAGGCCGAGACGGAGAAGAGCACCCAGCTCACCGCCACGGTCACCGAGCAGGACACGAAGCTCAGCGAGATCCGCACCCGCGTGGGCGACCTTGAGAAGAACATCACCGAGCTGAGCACGCAGAAGGCCACCACCGAGAAGGAGAAGGCCGAGCTTGAGAGCAGGCTGGCCACGGCCGGCAAGGCGCTCGACTCCGCCCGCGTCGAACTGGCTGAGATGGTGAAGCAGAACAGCGCGCTCAAGGGCCAGGTCACCGACCTGGAGACCCGTCTCGACGCCGCCGAGGCGCGGGTCGTGGCGATCAGCCGCGAGCTGGAGACGACGACCGTCGCGCTGAAGAAGGAGCAGGAAGCCCGCGCCGAGATCGAGAAGGTGGCGCACGACACCAAGCTGCTCCAGATCGTCGCGCAGCAGCAGAACGCCGAGATGCAGCGGATGTACGCCCAGCTCACCCCCACGCGTCTTGAGCAGCGCAACGAGACGCTCGTTGGGCGCAAGCTCGCCCAGAAGAAGGGCGTGCCGCTCGGGTTCATCTTCGACGGAATCGGCGACGCCTTCCAGGGCACCGGCGAGGCGATCGCCGGCAAGACCGGCCCGCGTTACTGGGTCGCTGTGATGCCCGACAAGAGCGAGGTGCGGATCACCGACGAGATCGCCACCGCCTGGCAGGGCAAGGGTGTGCCGATCGCTTCCGCCGAGAAGTAAGAGAACACACGGAGTAGATTCCAAGGGCCCGCGTGTTGGGCCCTTCTTTTATTGGTGCCGCGTGACCGGCGGACCGCGAGCAGACGGATCGGTCACTGCCCGGCCTGGCGGTCGGGCAGCTGGAATGCAACCGTCGGGTAACCCTCGGAGATGATGCAGCCCAGCGCGACGACCGGGCTGGATGTGATCGCCACAGCCGGTCCCTGTGCAATCGTCAGGACGAGCAGCGTTCGCTCACGCGCGTAGCGGACCGGGGCCGCAAGCGGCCGCAGCAAGGTGATTCCGTGGTCATCAAACTCGACTCGGCCCTTGCGGGCGACGAGCAGGCGCCAGATCCCGACGCCCGCCGTGGCCGCTGCCGACGCGAAAGCGATCGGCAGGGCAACACCGATCGAGAATGAAGGCGGCCCGTTTCCCGTCATGCTTGAAATCGCGGCGGCGCACGCGATGCACATGACCAGGACAAACGGCACGCAGATCAGCACCAGGACCCCGTAGCGCCACCCGGTCAGCGCCGGAACGCCCCCGCTCATCCGCACGATGACGACGCCGACCACGCATCCGACCAGAAGAATAAAGGACGCGGCGACCAGGGGTGTCCAGACAGCGGCCCGGGAGGGAGGCGGGGGCGGGAAGGGGACCAGCAGGACGTGCGTGTCGATCACTCAACGATCCTCGCAGCGTCGATCGCGGCGGCGATGACCTTGGCGGGAACGTCGTCGCGGACGCGGGCGAGCCCGCCCTTCACCGGCAGGACGAGCCTGAGCTTGCCGCCGGCGACCTTCTTGTCATGCGTCATGCGCTCGAGGATCTGCGGCGTCGACGGCAGCCCTTCGAGCCGTGTCGGGAGGCCGCAGCGGTTGAGCAGCGACTCAATGCGCACCGGGAGGTCTTTCTCGCAGAGCCGGAGCGATGCGCTCACGCGGGCGGCGCACACCAGACCGACGCCCACGGCCTCTCCGTGCTTGAGCGGACCGACCATCTGAACACCCTGGGCGGGGTCCTTCCACGCCAGCCCAGGGAGGGTCTCGATGGCGTGGGCGAACGTGTGACCCAGGTTGAGCGTCATGCGCCCACCGTCGGCCCTGGTTGACTCCTCTCGCTCATCGGCCTGCACAACCTTGGCCTTGATGGCCACGTTCCGCGCGACGAGCTCGGAGAGCGCGGCAGCGTCGAGAGAAAGAACATCGGTCCACCTCTTCTCGATCCATCCGAGCAGGGACTTGTTGCCGAGACCGCCGCCGATCATCCCGTGCTTGACGCACTCAGCCAGCCCTGCCTTGACCTCGCGCAGGGGTAGCGACCGGAGCGTCGCGACGTCGCACACGACCCGCGCCGGCTGGTGAAAGACGCCGACCGCATTCTTCAGAATGCCGGGCCTGCCGTCCTCTCCGGGGACCGAAAGGTTCGCGGCCGTCTTGCCACCCACCGCCGCGTCGACCATCGCCAACAGCGTGGTCGGACACTGCACGATCCGGACGCCGCGCCGGTAAACGCCCGCCGCGAAGCCGGCAAGGTCGGTGACGATCCCGCCCCCCAGGGCGATGATGACGTCCCCGCGCTCGAGGCGCAGACTCGCGGCTTCGACCAGGGTCGCCTCGAGGGTCGAGAGGCTCTTGTCCGCCTCCGTCGCGGTGACAACCTTTGCGGCCCAGCGGATGCCGGCTCCGTCCAGGTTGCGGATGAGCGGCTCGATGGTTCCGCGCGGGAGTTTGGCGTCGACCACGACCAGCGCACGCTGACCGCTCTTTGCCAAGCCGTCAAAGCACCTCTCAGCTAGCTGCGACCCGATGCGGACCTCGTACCGCGCGCGTGCAGCGCCAGCGGTCTTTACCGTCAGGACGATCGGTTTCAGCTTCCTGGCGGCGCCTGTCGACCGTTTGGCCATGCGACGAGGATAGCTCAGCGGCCCTTCTTCTTGACGGCCTTCTCCTTGCCAGCCTTCTTCAGCGCGGGCTTCGCGGCGGGCTTCTTAACGGCCTGCTTCGCCGGCTTGGACGCGGCCTTCCGCGCCGGCTTCGCGGCCGCCTTCTTCGCGACCTTCTTCACCGGACGGGAGGCGGCCGCTTTCTTAGCGGTCTTCTTGCCGGCCTTGCCGGTCTTCGGCTTGGTGGAAGCGGCCTTAGCGCTCTTCGCCCTGGCCTTGGGCTTTGCAGCAGCCTTCGGCGGCGGCAGGCTGACGGAAGCACGGACCTGCTCAACGAACTCCTGCGCGGTCCCGGTCGTGAGCTCGAGGTCGGCGTCGGGGTCGCTGGAGTCGGAGGCGCTGGACGCGGGCTCGTCGGTGTCGCCGCCGTCCGCGCGCTCCAAGTCATGATCGGGCGTGTAGGGACGCTGTCCCTCGCGCAGCCACTCCACTTTCGGCGTATCGCCCCACATGCTCTCCAGGTCGTAGTACGCGCGCGTGTTCGGTTCGAAGATATGGATGACGGTGTCGACGCAGTCGACGACGATCCACGTCCCCTGCTCGTCGATGCTCGTGCGGTACACCGACGAGCCGAGTTTCGGGAGAAGGTTCTTCACGTCCGCCGCAGCCGACCGCATCTGCCGGTCGCTGGTGCCGCTGGCGAGGATCACAAAGTCCTGCACGCTGGTCATGCCGCGCACGTCGAGCACGGTAATGTCCGAGCAGCGGTCGTCGGAGAGCAGGCGCGCCACCTCGATCGCCGCGGCCTTGACGTCGAACGTCGAGTGAGCCGTGGGGGTCGCGTTGACGGGGGTGCCGGAGGGGGTCAGTGAAGACATGGGAGAGGCATTCGGGAAAGTCGTCAAGGGTCGGTTCCGAAAGATGGGGGGCGGTTCGCCCATGATAGGGACCGCCGGCGCCCCCGCCGGCGGCGAATCAACGTGAAAATCCCCTTCATCCGCGCCGGCTCAACCCCACAGGGAGAGTTGAGCCCCCAGCCGCCAGGGACGCGTCACGATTTCGGTGCGGGCTCTGCGTCGGACGGGGACCCAGCGTGTCGGTTCGTGCTGGGACGACACGGTGAGGGTGTAGCCGGCACCGACGTGCATCGACGCGGCGAGGGTGGGGTTGTTGCACTGCTGGGAGAGGTGGACCAGGACGACGTGCTCGCGCGGGGCGATCGCCTCGACCGCCTCCAGCGCCTCCTGGTTGCTCAGGTGTCCGCGCCCGCCCATTACCCGCCGCTTGAGGAACTCCGGCCGGTCACTGGCGACCTGCATGCGCGGGCAGTAGTTGCTCTCGATCACCAGGGCGTCCACCCCTTCAAGCCCGCGGGCGCGATCGTCGCGCAGGTGGTCGATCAGCTCGTCCGTCACACGACCCAGGTCGGTGGCGTAGCCGAACGCGGGGGCGTCGCCATCTCCGAGCTGGGCGCGGAACACAGCCGCGCCGAGCTCGTCGTGGAACGTCATCAGCGGCTGAACGGTGAGCGGGACGCCCGCCCGCTCGCACGCAACGAACGCCGGGCCTCGCTTCCCTCGCTCCCCCGCGAACTTCGCCAGCCGGCCACCGTTAAGGCCGCGGCTGTAGGCCCGTTGCAGGTGCCCCTCGTGGAGAAAGACCGACGAGTCACGCGGGAGGCGGAATTGCTGATCGGCCGGCGGGGCCGCGGCACCGGAAAAACACCAGCCGGCGTGGCAGTGGTCGCTGTCCAGGTGCGTCAGCAGCACCGCCGTCACCATGTCGAGCGAGAGTCCGACCTGCCGCAGCAGGCGGTCGGTCATCCGCGGAGAAAAGCCCAGGTCGATGAGGCAGAGGGAGGCCCGGCCGTCGGGGCCGAGCGTGTGCACCGCGGTGCAGTTAGCGCGGGATCCGGAGCCGAGCACGCACAGACGCATCGCCGCAGCGTTCACCGCGCCGTCACCACGTTCAACCTGTGTCGTCGCCGCATCCATGCGATCGTCCGTGCTCCAGCCTGACCTACTCGTCCCCCTCGCCATCGCTCGTGCGTCCCGACTGAGGCCGGTAGGGCATGATCGTCTTGCGGCACGACCGGACGAACTCCACCATCTCGGTCAGGGCCGGAGACGAACCGCCTTCGCCCTCCCGAGCGAGAGCCTCCAGCCGTGCCACCATCTCCGAGCGCGGCGCGTTCGCCCGGAAGACCTCGCGGAAGGCCCGCCGCACGAGCGTGACGTCGGCCCGGGCGAACCCGTTGCGCCGCATCCCCACCATGTTCACCGAGGCGAGCGCGTTACGGCCCTGGGCCATCAGGAACGGTGGAAGGTCGTTGGTCACCACGGCTCCGCCGGAGGCGAAGGCGAACCGTCCTACGCGGCAAAACTGATGAACGCAGGAGTTTCCGCTCAGCGTCGCACGGTCCCCCACTTCGACGTGCCCTGCCAGCAGGGCACCGTTGACCAGGATCACGTCGTTGCCCACGAGGGCGTCGTGTCCGACATGGCTGTTCACCATCATGAACACCCGGTCGCCCAGACGGGTGGGAACGTCCGTTTTGGTCGCCGCGTGGACAGTCGCCCCCTCGCGGATGAGACAGTCGGCGCCGACGACGACGCCGGCGGTTGGGAACCCGGGCTTCACCTTGTAGTCCTGGGGGTCGGTGCCGACGCAGGCGCCGGGCCAGAAACGCGTCCGCTCCCCGACCGTGAGCGGCCCCTGCAGGTAGACGTTTGCCATCAGCGTCACGCCAGCGCCCAGCTTTACCGGGCCGGTGATGACGCACCCGGGTCCGATGACGACGTCGTCTGCGAGCTCCGCGGCGGGATCGACCACCGCGGTCTGATGGATCATCGGAGCGGTAGAAGTGGACATCGAGCTAGTGTACACCGTGGAGCCCGCACCATGGCAGCGCATCGAGCTTAAAGCCCCGCAGAGCGGGCACATTGAGGTCTTCGACCTCGGCCGCGCCGCGTACCGGCCGGCGTACGAGCGGCAGCTCGCGGAAGTCGAACGGGTGCTCGCGTCTCGAGACTCAGGCGGGGTACTGACGGGGTCCCTCTTGCTGGTCGAGCACGACCCGGTGATCACGGTCTCGAACCGTCCGACCGCCGCGGCCAATCTGACGGCCACGCCTGCCATGCTGGCCCGCGCCGGGGTGTCGGTGGAACCCACCGACCGTGGGGGCGACATCACGTACCACGGGCCGGGCCAGCTCGTGGCGTACCCCATCCTGGACCTCAACCGGCTCCGGGGAGGGCTGCGGCTGCACGACTACATGCGGCTGCTGGAGCAGTCGGTGATCGATACGCTGGCCTCGTTCGGCATCCAAGGCGAGCGGGAGCCGGGCGCAACGGGCGTGTGGGTGGGAGGCGCTCCGTCGTCGAAGATCGCGGCGATGGGCGTCAGGGTCAAGCGCTGGGTTTCGATGCACGGGCTCGCCCTCAACGTGGACCCTCACCTGGGCCACTTCGACCTGATCGTGCCCTGCGGGCTGGCAGGTCGGAGCGTGACGAGCATGGCTCGCGTGCTGGGGCAGGCCCCCAGCATGTCTGCAGTGAAGGCATGCCTGGTGCAGAGCCTGGCGGCTCAGCTCTCGGTGAGCCGGTAAGCGACGCCGCGGCCGGGCGCCGCCTGCTCGGCCACCAGGCGGTCAAGCACCGCGGGATGCTCACCCAGCCGCTCGGGATTGACGACCCCCGGTCCGAGGCCGGAACCTCTGATCGTGCCATCCAGGAGCATGCGTGCGACGATGGCGCACGGGAAGCCCGTGGTTCGGCCCATG
>DASPMT010000119.1:0-12638 GCA_035626935.1 Phycisphaerales bacterium
GGGCTGATCGGGCACGTGCAGCGTCCGGGGGCCGTACCGCTGGTCTTCACGCACCTGTTCGGCACGACCGAAGCGGAGCAGATGCGGTACCGCGAGCTCCGGTCCAGGGCCAGCGGCGAAGCGCCCACCTTCATGCTCGACGACTACTGCTCTTCGTTCTGGAGGGTCTCCAGCTTCGTCGACCGCGACACGCTGATCCAATCCGTGGACGCAGACCCGGCCGCCGTCGGGGTTCCCGGTGACCTTCTGCTGGGAAGCGCGTCGATCGGCGCCGCGTCCGATCCGCGCTTCGATACGCCGCCGCTGCAGGAGATCTGGGCCGCCGTCGAATACCCCGCGCGCACGATGATCATGGACGTTTATCTGCACCGCGACCTGGCGCGGAGCTGCACTAGCGGCGCCGACGCGCACACGCTGCGTCTCAACGATCCAAGCTCTCTCCGCCAGACCCACCGCCGCTGGATGACCCGGATCGGTCAGCCACTCCCCCTCTCCCTCCTTGGCACAGGCACGGACGGAGCCGACTGCAAGGCCTACCCCAGACAGAGGGCCCTCACCGAATCCCTCTTCGGCGCCGTCGGCTGGTCGCCCGACGAGTTCGTCGGCTTCCGGCTCCAGTGCACGTTCCCGCTGTGGCGGACCGCTTACAGGGCGTATTTCAGCTTCCAACCCGCGTGACTCGCAGCACGTGACGGCGGAGCAACAGGCGCGATCCGAGCGGGCCCGCGATCACTCGCAGCCGCCGAAGAACTCGTTGATAAACGAGACGAAGTCGTTGTTGTCAAACGCCCCATCCGGCCCGAAGACGCCGCCGGTGCTGCCCAGGTCGGCCCGGGCGTCCATCGTGAAGAAGTAGTCGATGAACACGACGAAGTCGTTGTTGTCGTAAACGCCGTCGCGCCCGGGGAGGCCGCCGGTGGTGCCGACATCGGCCGGGTCGACGGGCATCGCCGCGACCGCGGACTCGACAGTGGAGCAGGGGTTGGTGACGACGGCCCTGAACGCAAGGCCGGTGTCATAGGGCCAGTTGGTCACAGGGAAGAGTGACAGCGCCGCCAGCTGCGATCCGACCGCGGTGAAGAGCGTGCCGTTGGCGCCCTCGGAGATGTTCGTCCATGCGCCGGCGCCCTGGCGCCACTGCCACTGGAACGAGAACTGGCCCGAGCCCGCGGGGATGACCGCGAACGAGACGGTCTCGCCCGGGCAGGCGGCGACGGAGGCGGGCTGGGTGATCTGCGGGATCGTTACCTCCACGCACGGCCCGAAGCGGGCCTCGGCCAGGCCCGTGTAAGGAGAGGTGTTGTTGTTCTCGGTGGCGCGGACGGTGAATCGCACCGAACGGACGTTGGCGGTGACGTTGAACGGGAACGACTGAGCGACGGCGACGTTCGGGAGGGCCGCGACGTTGGTAAGCTGCAGCAGCGAGGCGCCGGCGCCGTTGGCGCCGTCGAACAGCTCGAGGTCGAAGAGGACCGGCTCATAGAACCCGTTGGAAGCCACGCCGTTGGAGCGGTGGTTCCACATGTGGAACACGCCGAGCGTCTGCGGGTTATTGAACGTAAAGGTCGCCGACTCACCGATCGTCTCGCCGTTGCGCGTCGTCCAGTGGTTGTTGGTGGTGTAGTTGGCGTGCGGATCGGCGAGCGTGAAGTTCACCGGCAGGCCCGAGCCGTCGATCGCGTTGCCGATGTCGTACGACGCGTTGAACTCGCTGGTGGCGGTCGCCGAGTCGGGCCTGATGAGCTGGGCCGCGGCGGACGAGATGCAAAGGGCGGCAAGCGAGACGCCGACGACGGCTGAATGGGTGTGCATAAGCAGCGGCGGGCGCGGCAGCACCCGTCGACGACCGTTCAATCTACCCCAAGAACCACTCTGCCGCCACCGGACAAACACAGTCCTCGGGGACCGGAGTTCGCCCACCTTCACGCCATTTCCGCAACTAGTACGGCGCAGCTTCGGCCTGCGCAACTGGCTCAACAGCCGTCAAAGAACCGATCGATGAAGACGACAAAGTCGTTGTTGTCAAACTCACCGTCGTTGCCAGGCTGCCCGCCTTGCTCGCCCATGTCCGCCCGCGCGTCGCCGGCGAAGAAGAAGTCGATAAACACGACGAAGTCGTTGTTGTCCAGGCGACCGTCAGGGAACGGCTCGCCTCCTTGCCCGCCAAGGTCCACCGCGCAGTGCGGCGTCACCACCTCGGCGTCCGTCACAACCCGCATCCACCGTTTCGAACAGTCGACGATCGGCGTCTGCAGCCGGATCGACATCGCCGGGAACGGGCGCTCGACATCCTCACCGCCCGCGACGCCGACGATCACATAGCCGCTGTCGAACACCTGCGGCTCAGCGGGGACGCCGTCGCGCTGCGGCGTGAGCGTGAGCACCAGGCGGTGAGTCAGGACGAAATCGCCGCCGTACTCGTAGGTGCCCCAGCCGGTGTAGCGCAGGCCCGGCTCAACCACCGTGTCTGTCGCCAGCGCGACATCGGAGACGTCGTAGTAGACGGTGAACGGATCGGAGCGGCTGAACCGCATCGAGAACCCGCCGCTGAGCGGACCGCTGTAGGGAGGCTCGTACACCAGGCACATGCACGGCTCGAGGCACCCCTGGCTGGTGTAGCTGCTCACGGATGCGTCGATCGTCTGACGCACCTCGATGGGGTGACCCGTCTGCGCCGACGCCGCGACGCCTCCGGCGGCGGTCACGAGAGCGGCAACGGAAACGGGAAGGCGGCGGTTGTGCGTGCTCATCGGTGCGTCCTTTCTTCGTCCCACCAGATGTCAGGCGGGGTGGCGGCCGTGCCCGAGTCCCGCGAGTACCGGGATTGTTCCCCTCCCCTCTGCTTCCGTGGAGCGACACCTTAAGGGGCGCGAACGTTGCCCGGTCCGTCTCTTGCAGCTCAGCGGCGCTGCCGCCATCGCGGCGGCGGTGGCCACGCGGGGCGCGACAAAAACGGAAACTCTTTTCGAAAGACGCGGGAAGGCAAACCGCGCCCGCGCAAGCCCGGAGTTGTCCCCGCCTATTCGTCGGCGTGGCGTGCATTTCGAGGAGCTCGCGCATCAGCACCCGGAGAAGAACCGGTCGATGAAGACGATGAAGTCGTTGCTGTCGTGGCGGCCGTCGGGACCCTCGATGCCTCCGGTGCGCGCGATGTCGGCAAGGGGCGCGACCGCGAAGAACTGCTCAATAAACACAACGAAGTCGTTGTTGTCCAGCACGCCATCACCGCCAAGCACGCCGCCAACCGACCCGATGTCGGCCGTCACCTCGTGCCACTGGGCGACCGGGCCGGTCGGCTCGGCGAACGTGGAGAGGTGGGTGAAGCTGCCCACGGCGAGCAGGCGATCGCCGAACTCCGAGAGCTCGAGGATGTTGCCGGCGGAAGCAACGTTCCCGAGCGGGCGGCAGACCGCGCCCTCGAGCGCCGCCAGACGTGTGAGGACCGCAGCGCCGCCGGCCGCGGGCGGAAGGTGGAAGTTGCCGGCGATCACGAGCCTGCCGCGGTGCGACGAAAGATCGTTGACGGTTGCGGGGCTGACAGCGTTCAAAGGAGCGAGGTTGCCGACTGGCACCCAGGCGGCGCCCGTCCAGCGGGCCAGGCCGTTGGCGGGCTGGCCGTCCACCGAGGTGAACGCGCCGCCGGCGTAGAGCACACCGTCGTGCACGTGCAGCGTGCGCGGGCCGATGCTGAAACCCGTCGATCCCTGCAGGCGGCCCCAGCCGGCGGTGGGCGACCAGGTGGCGATGTGGTTCACGGTGAGAGCCTGCTCTTCTGCGCCGGGAGCGCCGGGAGGGAGGGGGCTCACCTGCACGAACGCGCCGCCGATGACGAGCCGGTCGCCGAACGAGCAGAGCGCCGAGATGGACGGGGTGTTGCTCAAGCCGCTGTTGAACATGCCGTGCGGCGCGGGGATGAACATGTTGGTCCCCCGGTCGTAGCGCGCGACGGTGACGCGGAGATCCTGGTGGGTGTAGTTAATGTAGAGTTCGCCGTCGTGCAGGGCGGCGCGCGTGGTGATGCCGGTCGGGTCGCCGATCTCGCTCCACTCGCCGGTGGCATCGTCGCGCCGACGCACGTTGAAGCGGGCGCCATCCTCGGCGGCGGCGAAGTTGCCGACGGCGACGAGCCCTTGCGGGGTCGAGACCAGGTCGTACACGGTGGTGGTAGTCGGCGAAGCGCCCGGGACCGGGTGGAGCACACCGGCGGGCTCGAAGCCCTCACCATCGAACTCGGCGATGTTGAGAACCCCCCGGTCGCCGCGGCGGAAGCCCCCGCCGACGTACACGCGGCCGTTGTGGCGTGCAACCGCGGCGACATGACCGGTGATGCCGCGCCCCATCTGGACGAACGCGCCGGCGGCGTCGTCCCAGCGGACTACGCGGCGCGGGGTGTAGTCCAGGAGCGGGATGGTGGTGAGGTACATGTTGCCGACGGCGTAGAGCTCATCGCCGATGGCGACGACCTCGCCGATGGAGCCTTGGGCGCCCGGCATCGGCAGCCAGCGGCCCAGCGCAGCATCCCACCGATAGACCCCGGTGCCGTGCGTGGTGGTGGATGGGCCGGATGCGAGGAGCGTGCCGCGCCACACCGTCAGGCCGTAGACGTCGCTGAGCAGGAGGCCGTCGTGTCCACCGGCACGTACGCGCCCGTCGCGGGCACGTACCGCTTGAGGTTTCCCTCGGTCATGTACCCGCCGACGAAGAGGTCGCCGTTCCACTCGGTGGCGGCGAAGAGCGTCTGGTGGATGGGGGTGGGATTGCCGAGGGTGGACCAGTTGTCCAGAACGGGATCGTAGATCAGCACGCCATTGCAGCCGTTGTTGGGCCAGTTGCACGGGCCGACGGCGACGAGCCGGCCATCCCAGACCGTGACGTCCTTCGTCCAATCAAGGATCCACTGCGATGCCGGCGCGGGGAGCGCCTGGCCGCGGGTGATCCATCCGTTACGCGCGGGGAGCGTGGTGGCGCCCGTCCATTCGAAGACGCCGGGCGCAGCGCCGGAGAAGCCGGTGATGCTGCCGGAGCGGCGGCTGATGATGAGCCCGCCGGTGTGCGGGTTGACGCCCGCGCCGCCGTACGACCAGCTGGCCTGCACCCACGGGCCGGCACCCCCCGGGGTGCCTTCGGCGCCCGCGGCAACCCACGCGCGCCCGTTCCAGAGCCCGATGTTGCTCTGGAGGTTGAGGTTGCGGCGGAAGACCGCCGAAGGTTCCACGACGACCAGCCGTTCCGACTGCGGGCCGGCGCCATCAGGGTCCCAGGCGGTGGCGGCGTAGAAGTAGCTGTCCTGGAACGAAACACCGGTCGAGGGTGACCCGTCGCTGGTGAGCCATCGGCCGGGGGCAGCGCACGGCTGGGCGGAGGCGGTGGCCGCGAAGATCAGCGACGCCAAGGAAGCTGCCACGGGAAGCACACCGCGAGGCGATAGCTGCATGGCCGTTGTCTGCTGCATGCTTCCTCCGCGGCCAGGGGGCAGAGCGCGCCGGCCGATATTAGCGACAACCGAAAAGAGAGGTCGAAAAAATCCGCCGGAATCGTTGTCCCTGGGACACCCCCCGACGGGGGCACTGTGGTTCATGCCAACGGTGGAGGGAAGGGGAGAGGGATGCCGGGGACAGAACACAGAGGCCGTCGCACAGCCGCTGGTCGGTGCCGCGCTCGCCTGTTTCTGTTCGAGAGCCCCTAGCACCCCGCGAAGAACTGATCGATGAAGACGACGAAGTCGTTGTTGTCCCACGCCCCGTCGCTGCCGGGGATGCCGCCGGTGACGCCGCGGTCGGCGGCGGGGAGCTGTGCGAAGAACCAGTCGATGAAGACCACAAAGTCGTTATTGTCCAGCACACCGTCCCGGCCGGGGACACCGCCCGTGCCGCCCACATCCGCCGGGCCGCACGCCGGGGCAAGCGCCGTTCCGCGGAGGATGAACGGCAAGTCCTGCGGGACATCGGGCGCAGGAGCGGGTTTGCCGGTGTCAACCACCGGCAGCCAGTCACCGTCGAGCAGCGGCGGCGGCGCGGTGCGGAACTGCAGGGCGTTGCTCGCCGCGCCGGCCTTGGCCCGCTGGCCCGTGAGCGTCACCGGCGGGGAGAACGCCGAGGCGAGCGGCTCAACGTCGAGCTGCCAGTCGAGCCAGTAGGTGCCCGAAGTGAGGCCGAGCGGTGGGGAGAGGTGCAGCGTGAGCGCCCAGACCGGGCGCGACTGGTCGGGCGCGGAAGGGGAAGGCGCGTTGGCCAAGGGCGTGGTGGACGCGGTGCGCAGGATCGGGGTGAGCGTTGCGCTGGCGAGCCGGTTGGTGGTGGTATCGCCGAAGATGACCGCCGCGCCCGGAGAGTTCGGCGCACCGCTCCAGATGCGCAGGCTGGCACCGGCGAACGGCGCGCTTCCCCCGTCGTTTGAGTAGGCGTACACCACGACCTCCGACAACGACCAGACGACTCCCACCCCGGCGGGAACCACAAAGTCGTCGGCGAAGCGGTAGGTCCCACCGTTGCCCGTCGCGTGACACGCGAAGCCAAGCACCGCGTTGGCCTCGGTGGCCGAGATCGCCTGCACCTCGCTCCACACCTTGCCCGTGGGCGCTGCAGCGCCGCCCGCTGTGACGGCGCCGGTGGCGAGGCCCGGGTCGCCGGGCGTCACGCCCGCGTTGCTGTAGAGGTTGGTCTGCGCTGCGGCGAGCGAGCAGACCGCTGCGGCGGCGAGGCATGGTGCGCTGGTGGTGATCTTCATCGTGGTCCTCGCTCAGGCGAACAGGCCGCGGTAGACGGGGGTGAAGCCGGGGAAGATGGCGCCGAGGTTCTGGGCGTTGTTGAGGCGCTTGTCGATCACCTCCGCCAGGATGTGGCGGATGTCGGTGGTGACGGGGACGTCCTGGCTGGTGGCGTTGCCGCCCGGCAGGCCGTTCCAGGTCCCCAGCACGCGCCCGCCGAGCACGTGGCTGCCCAGCACCATCATCACGTTGCCGTACCCGTGGTCGGTGCCGATGGTTCCGTTCTCACCCACGCGCCGGCCGAACTCCGAGATGCAGGTGATCGTGACGCGCTTGCCGCGTCCGGCGATCACGTCGCGGTAGAACGCGCCGAGCCCGTCGGCGAGCTCGGACATCTCGGTGACCATGGCGCCGGTGAACGCGCCGGTGGTGGTGTTGTAGCTGAACTGGCCGGAGTGGGTGTCCCAGCTCCCGGTGTCGATGGCGATCGCCTCGACGGTCTGGTTCACCGACGCGTTGTCGTTGGCGTTGATCAGCGCCGCCGCGGAGCGCATTGAGTATCCGAAGGCGTGGGCGGGGTAGACGGCGCCGTTGGCGGGGGTGTATCCGCCTGCGCCGATCTGGTTCAGGCGGTCGACGGTGTTGAGCGTGTTGAGCGCCGCCGCGGCGAGCGGGTCGGGCACGCCCGCGTGCATCTGGCCCAGCACCGAGCGGCGGGCGGCGTTGGTGGTGGAGGTCCCGCTCAGGCCGTACCCGTTGGTATTGGTCTGCGTCACCGCCGCAAGGTTGTTGAGCAGCGGGACGGCACCGGGGTTGTTCTTCAGGTTCGGCACCGGGAGCGTGAGCGGCCCGCCGACGAGCGTCCGCTGCAGGCCGTCGGCCACGCCGATCGCCCGGAGCGCCGTCGTGGGGTTGATCGGGAGCGAGAGGTTGAGGTGCCGCCCGAGCCAGCCGGTGATCAGCCCGGCGTTGCCGGCCTGGCCGGTCTCCATCCAGCGCTGGGCGTCGAAGTGCGACTTGTTGGTGCTGGTGAGGCCGGCGCCGTGGATCACCGCCAGCTTGCCGTCGGTGTAGGCGGGGATTAGCCCCGCCAGCGCGGGGTGGAAGCCGAAGTGGTAGGTGGTGCTGCCGCCGACGATGGCGTTGTTGGCAAGCGCCAGCGCCCGCTTGCCTTCCGGCTGCGATGTGTCATCGGGCGCGTAGACCCGGAGCGTGGGGCGCGTGCCGGCGGCGGTGTAGACCGGGTCGTCGAACGGGACGCAGAGTGAAAGGCCGTCCGCCCCGCCGCGCAGGTAGATCGAGATGATCACGTCGCGCGGTCCCGATGGCCCGGGGTCGCGGGCGAAGGCGACGCGCGGCAGCCAGGCCGGCACGCTCCCAAGCACCGCGGCCGACGCCGTCGCGGCGGCCGAGGCCCGCATGAAGCCGCGCCGCGAAAGCTCGCGGTACTCCTCGCACGATTGGCATGCAAACCGGTCTGCGCTCACGTGTGCCGTCCTTCCACCGCTCTCCCCAACCGAGCTTCTCTCATCTCACGTCCCGAGTCTCAAGTCTCGCGTCTCGTGTCTGGTGTCAGTACCACTGGAACGCCGGCGAAGCGAGCGCCAAGCCGATCGCATCGCGGCGTTGCACGGCCGACGGTGTCGCCGACAATGTTCCCTGCACCAGTGTCTTGTCCGCCGTCGGCATCAGCCCGCCGAAGAGCGACTGGTTCAGCCGGTCGATCACCGCGGCGGGGGTTGTCGCCCCTGAGAAAAACGCCGCATCATCGATCACGATGCCGCTGATCCCGCCTGCGTTGCCCGACGAGGTGGTGGCCAGGGACGCACAGAAGCTCCATCGCGGCAGCACCTGGCCGGTCCAGTACTCCGTGGTGTCGGGGTAGCCGTCGGGCGAGGTCCAGGCGAACTGCGCGTGGCCCGCCGCGGAGAGACGCGTCCGCAGCGTCGAGGTGGAGGTGATGGTCACCGGCAGCGTGCGCATCGCGCTCACGAAGAGGTGGAACGGCCGCTTGAACCGCGGGAACGCGTTCGCCATGTTCTGTGGGCTGAGCATGACCTTCAGCATCGCGCGGATGTCTCCCACACCCTGTGGGTTGCTTGGATTGAGGTAGGCGTCGCGCACGGAATCGATCGTCGCCTGACTCACTCCCTCGCCCAGGAAGCGGCGGCAGAGCTTGCCGGCGATGTACGCCGCCGTCGCGGGGTGAGCCGCGAGCATGTCCAGCACGTCCTGTCCGTCCTGCTCGCCGGCGGCCCCGGTGCGGCCGGCAGGGATCACGGCGCTGCCGAAGAGCGTGCCCAGGACCTTGCTGCCGGTGTCGTGGATGCCGGCGCGGATCCCGGTGACCGTCGTCCCGTTGATGCGGACCCCGTTGCGGATCGTGCCACTGTTGTAGAAGAACGTGGCGCGGAGCGAGGTGCCGGTGCCGCCGGGCGTGGTGTCGTTGTACGAGCCGGTGCGCCAGCCCCAGCCGGTGAAGCAGCGCGCCACCGCCACGATCGTCGCCTGCACCTCTGCCTGCGGGTAGGCATAGAAGTAGTCGGCGCCGACGGTGTGCAGCTCGATCAGCTCGCGCGCGTAGTTCTCGTTGATGTTGCCGTTGCTCGATTGGTCGTTGTCGAGGTAGGCCAGCATCGCCGGGCTGTGCGCCGACGCGCTGAGCAGCTGGCCGAACGTGGTCATCGCGAACTGCCGGTTGGTGCGGTCGTCGAGCGTCTTGAGGTACCGCTGCTCGTCCTGGGTGATGTCGATGTTGAAGTGGTCGTTCCAGAACTCGACCATCCGCTCGAACAGCTGGCGCTTGGAGTAGACGGCCCGGACGATCACCGCCTCGGTCAGCTCGTTGACGATCTGCGAGGAGTTGTTGACCAGCGACGTGTCGTAGAGCTGCTGACCGGTGTACGACAGCGTCTGCAGCGCCGACAGGCGCGCCGTCAGCGCCGGGTCCTCGGTGATGCTCTGGTGGTCGAGCTGGCGGTCGAGGTAGCCGTCGTACCCGCGCATGTTGGCGTCGGCGAGCTCAACCTCGGTGAACCCGAAGGTCACCCGGTTGACCAGCGCGTGCACCAGCGAGCCGGGGTCGGCGTCGATGGCGATCTCCGGCGGCGATGCCGAAGCCCGGGCCGCCAGGCCGGCGCCCGTGATCAGCCCGACGACCGCGCCCAGCTCGGCCCAGCCGCTGCGCGGGCCGCCCAGCACCGCACGGCGCGGAACCGCACGCTCGCCTACTCCGCTCAACTCAGCGTCAACACCCGTTCCCCACACCCCGCCGGCCGCGTCGATGGGCATCGTCGATCTCCCGCTGCTCCCCTCCGGCGGCCACGCCGCCTTCCTGCGCAGTCTACCGACTCCAACGCGGAGCGCCACGGAATCTTGCCCGTGTTCGCGCCGGCCGCACGCCCGGTCGTGTGACGCTCACCCTCACGACCGAGCGGCCGGCTCAGGATCGCCGGCGGCGGCCCAGCAGCAGAGCCCCTCCCGCCACGATCCCCGCAACGCCCGGCCCAGGGACGGTGTAGGTCACCGTCAGCCGCGGCCAGAAGCGCGGGTCCTCGTGCCACTGCGTGTCGTACCGCTTGGCGCTCTGCGGCACATCCTCGTTGCCGCGGAGCATCCAGCCGTAGTTGCCGCCCGGCCCTTCGTCGAGCCAGCCTTGGACATCGGCCGCCATCGCTCCCGACGACCAGGTGTAGAAGCCCACACCCCCCACCACCGTCGTCGCCAGCGGGTCGGCGTCGAAGTCCCCGCCGGGTGTGCCCCACTCCTGCCCGCCGCCGTTGCCGTCGTAGAACGAGTAGAGCCACGTCGCATCGCCCGCCTCGGCCGGCGCACCGAAGCCCCCCGGCTCCGGCGGGAGCGACCCGGCGCTCCCCCAGTCGGCGAGCATGGTGTGCAGCGTCGCGGGCTCGTTGCCCGTCGAGGTCCGTGAGAGGTGGAGCGTCAGCGCGACGGCGGTCACCGTTGAGCCGGCGGGGATGCCGGTGACATCAAACGCGAGCAGTCCTCGACGCAGCTGCGGCTGGAGCGTGAGGCCGGCGAAGATCCACGGCGCAGCGCCGCCGGAGGTCTGGCCCAGCGGGTCCTCGTAGATGGTGTTGCTGCGAGAGGGTGTGAGCTCCACCGTCACGGCCTGAGCGACGGCCTTCCCTGTGAGCGACGCTCCAGCCAGCGCGGCGACAACCAGACTGTTCCTCAACGCCATGAGTCTTCACTCCCAGCCAATCCGTTACGGAACGGGGCCTCCTCAGTATGCGGCAGAATGGGCAACGAGGCCCGGCATTTCATGGGCTCCTGCCGCGGCCGTCCGCGGACAGGCAACGAAAAGCAGCCGCGGCCGGGACTGAGCCCCCGGCCGACGGCTGATGCGCTGACGCTGTGCAGCACCGCGATCCCGCGCTTAGACGCAGCCCGCGAAGAACTGGTCGATGAACACGACGAAATCGTTGTTGTCCCACGCGCCATCCGCGCCGGGCACGCCTCCCGTACTGCCGCGATCGGCCAGCGGGTTCTGCTGGAAGAAGTAATCGATGAACACGACAAAGTCGTTGTTGTCGAGCACGCCGTCGTTGCCCGGCACACCGCCGGTTGCGCCGATGTCGGCGGGGCAGACGGGCGTGACGGCGCCGACGTCGAAGGCAATGAAGATGACTTCAAAGTTGTCGGCTTGGGAAACGGACGCGCTCGCGACGGCCGCGCCCGTCGGTCCGCCTGTGCGCCACTCGATATTGGCCGTCCACGCACCCTCGCGATCACCGGAAGTCAGGATGTTGGGGAAGTCCATCACGACCTCTGCCCGTCCGTTTTCGTCGGCGGGGCTCGGCTGATCGTTCTGCAGGTTGTAGTCGCTGATCGCCAGCAGATACCGACCGGCCGCGAACGTACGCGTCAGCGTCGAGAAGAGACCGCTGCCGCCGGGCGTCCCGGCGAGTGTGTCGTCGTTGTTGAAGCCGTCGATCGGCTGGAGCGTGTCGCGGTTGTAAACCCAGATTTCCGGATCGGACGTCGCGCCGGTCATCGTCGCGCGGATCGAGTACTCCGCGGGATCGAGGTTGGTGCCGAGTTCAACCGGCGTGACGGTCGATCGCGTCAACTCCGCGGAGTAGCCGCCCGTCGTCGCCGCGGCGCCCGCGACGCGGTAGTACACCTGCTCCTGGTACCCGAACCCGTACCATGCGTTGACGCGCGTCGGCGCAGAGGTGAAGGACGTCTGCGCACTTGAATCTGTCCCCGCGTTGATCACGCCCGCCGCCGTCTGCGACAGCCCGCGCAGGGTGGCCGTGTGCCCGGTTGCGCCCGTCGTCGTCAGCGTCATGGTGTAGCGGTAGATGGCCCGCGGCGCAGCCGCCGCGGTGATCAGGAAATAGTCAGCCGAGCCAGGGCCAGCCACCGTAGTGGATGCGCCCGTCGTCATTCCCGAGAGCGTGTCGCCCGGCGCCAACGTCGCCGCCGTCGCCGCCGCCTTTGTGTCATTGGGTTCAACTTCAGGCACATCAACGGCACTGGCGGGAAGCGCCAAGCACATGCCCGCCAAAAGGAAAACTGAATTTACGCTGCTCTTCATGACCGACTCCTCGCCAGAGAATTCCTCGCGCGACAACCGCGCTCACGCGTGGCGTACGCAGAATGTTCAACCAAGTGTGCCTGATTGCGGGCAAAGCACAATACCGATCATCGCCCGATCCTGGCACCTGAATAGGTGCAGGGTTGCCAAGCGCGGCGCCATTGTCGGTGCAATGAAGGTCAGCTGAGCACCGGCGTGTCGGGCAGCCAGGGCATCGACTGGATCACACCCAGCGCGTTGGCGGCCGGCGGGTTGCCGAGCTGCGGCTGGACGTTGATCCAGACCGACGCAAGCGTGGTGTCCGCCGGGCCCAGCCTCACTGTGAGAGTCCTGCCGCCCGCGGTCAAAAAGCCCCGGGCAGGGCCCGGG
>DASPMT010000120.1:0-2541 GCA_035626935.1 Phycisphaerales bacterium
CCTTCCAGCAATCACCAGCCGCCGCGGCCGCCGCTGCCGCCGCGACCGCCGCCGCCGCCGCGATCCTCACGCGGCTTGGCCTCGTTGACCGTCAGGTCGCGGCCGCCGACGTTCTTGCCGTTCTGGTTGGTGATGGCGTTCTTCGCCGACTCGGCGCTCACCATCTCGACGAAACCGAAGCCGCGGGGGCGGCCGGTCTCGCGGTCCATCACCAGCGAGGCGCTGGAGACCTCACCGTACTGCGTGAACATCTCGCGCAGCTCGGACTCGGACGTGTTGAAAGAGAGGTTGCCTACGTAGAGCTTTGTCATATGACGCTTCCAAGTTGTGCCCAGGACGAAGAACCGGGGCTTGAACTCGGGCACGAGGAAGCGTCGGTGGACAGGCCCGCACAGCCAAGGCGGCCGTGCGATAAGGCGAGAACGGAGGATCATAGGCACCCCGCCCAGCTAACTCCCCCCCTCCCCCCTCCCGCCTCCCCTGCAAAAGGCTCATTCCGTGGGGGCGCTCAGCGCCCCGCGCGGGCAAGACCGCCCCCGCCCCCACGGCAACAAGAAAAACGGCCTTTGCAACACGGCTCGGAAGGTCAGGACCCTGCAGGAGGCGGGGCAAAGGGGGGGGCGGGGGAGGGGGGCGGGGGAGGGGGGGTGAGGAGGGAGGGTCGATGGAGCCGGCGGTAGCGACGGCGATCGCCGTTTTCTGGACGCAGGCGCGCCGGTGCGGTATGTTCATCGGATGGAGTATCGCACCCGCTTTGTTGCCCTCGCGGTGCCTGTTCTACTCACCGGCGTAGCCGAAGCCCAAAGTCTGAGCATCACGCCCTTGGGTCGTATCCCCGGCTGGGACTACGCGAGAGTCGTTTCCATCAGCGGCGACGGCCAGTACGCCGTCGGCATCACGTACAACCCCTCCACGCTGCCCAGGGCCGCGCGGTGGTCGACCGACGGCGCAGCGCCCACGCTCATGCTGCCGCACCCCATCGGCACCATTGAAACCGCGCCCACGTGCAGCGGCGACGGGAGCGTCGTGTTCGGCTCCTGGAACTCCTCCTCGCGCGGGTTCCGGTGGACCGAATCGGGGGGCTCCTCGGACATTCAGGCGCCGACGGGCCGGCTGTTCCGCGGCGTCCATTCGGTGAGCGACGACGGAACGCGCGGGGTCGGCCACGCATCCGGCACTTCGCCCGGCGGCCCAAACCCGCCCCTTCCGCCCGCGCCGTGCCTTTGGACGCTGCAGTCGGGTGTTCAACTGATCGACATCCCGGCGGGCCACGCCGACGCGCAACTCGTGCGGATCTCTCCCGACGGCGGCACGGCCGTCGGCTACCTGACCCCGACCTCAACCGGGCTCCGTGTGCCCGCCACCTGGAGCGAGTCGGGCGGCTGGCGCATGCTCCCGATGATCCCGGGCGCCGACTTTGCAGGCGGCACCCTCGTTTCTTCCGGCGGGACCGTCGCGGTCATGTCCGGCATGTCGCAAGGGTTCTTCGTGGCCGCGCGCTGGACGGAGGAGGGCGGAACCGTCCCGATCACATCGCCCGCGGTCACCGGCGACATTCACTTCAACGGCATGAGCGCCGACGGGTCGGTGCTGGTGGGCCAGGGGCAGCTCGCGCAGGGCGGCGGCGCGGTGCTGTGGACGCCCGACACCGGGCTCGTCCTGCTTGACGACTACCTGTCGTCGCTCGGCCTGGACCTGACAGGCTGGAGCCTGCTCGGCGCGATGGACGTGAGCAACGACGGCAGGACGATCGTGGGCACCGGCGTTCAGTTCTTTCCCGACGGGACCTTTCGCTCGGCCGAGTGGGTTGTGACCGTCCCGACTCCGCCGGCCGCTCTGATCGCCGGCTGCGCATTGATCTGCGGAGCTGCGCGCAGGAAGCGGTTCAACAACGCCTGACCCACTGAAAGGCGCGCTCGCACAACAGCCTGTGCCGCCTCCGCGCTCGTCGGCCGCGCAGGCCCGCGCTCACCACTCCATCCTCGTTCCTCATCGCTCATCGCTCATCGCTTCCCTCTTACCCTCCCCCATGCCCCCGCCCTCTCAGCTCGACGTCCGCATCCGGCCGGTCACGCGGGCGGACCTCGACTTCCTGTTCCAGATGCAGCAGGACCCCGAGGCCAACCGCCTCTCGTGCGTGCGGCCCAGGACGCGCGAGCAGTTCGACGCCGCGTGGGAGCGCTCGCTCACCAACCCCCGCGCCGTCCCGCGCGCGATCGTCCTTCGCCACGCGGACGGAACCGAGGAGCTCGTCGGCGCCATCAGCGTCTTCTCGATGGACGGGCTCGACGCCGTCGGCTACGCCGTCGCGCGCCCGCACTGGGGCCGCGGCATCGTGACCCGTGCGCTCATGCAGCTGCTGCAGGAGGTCCCCACGCGCCCCCTCCACGCCCGCGCCGCCGCGAGCAACACCGCCTCGGTCCGCGCGCTGCTGCGCTGCGGCTTCACGCTGGTGGAGACGAAGTTCTCACCCGAGAGCCCCGACGGCCGCTACCTGGCGTGCGACGAGAGCTCGTTCATCCTCAGGGCTTGATCGGGGAG
>DASPMT010000121.1:0-12835 GCA_035626935.1 Phycisphaerales bacterium
GGAGCCCAGCGCCGCCGAGGGGGTGCGCGAGACGCGGTCGAGCACCTCGCTGCTGAGCGTAGAGAGGTCGACAAGCGGGAGACCCTTGATCAGGCCGTCGACGCCGTGGCGCATGCCGTAGACCTTCTTCACGGCTTTGTAGCCGCGGAGGCCTTCGATGACGCCGACCAGCGACTGGTTGATGACCGACGTCGGCCCTCCCGACTGACCGACGATCGCCGCGCCTTCGATGAGCTTTGCCGCCATAACCACGCGCCTCCGACCGGGAGACCGATGCGCCCGGCGACCGGTGCCGCCACACGCCGGAGTGTAACCGATGAATTCCGCCCGATGCGCGACCCGCGGCGCCCCTTACTCCGCCACGCCGGCCCGTGCTGCGCGTCGTTGCGCCGCCGGCGCCCCACTTTGGCCGGCCGGCCGAGAAAACAAGCGGAGAGGGGGAGATTCGAACTCCCGGTACCCTGACGGGTACGGCAGATTTCAAGTCTGCTGCTTTCAACCGCTCAGCCACCTCTCCGAGCGGCGGATGGTAGAACGGGGAGCGTCGGTCCGGCCCGCACGGCCGGCGGCCGGGGCGCGGCCGAACGCCCAGAGCTCCCGGTGCGTAATGTAGTTGTTGAAACAACCATCTTGAAGGGAATCCCCATGACCGACCGTGCACGCCAGCAGCCGGCCGCGAGCCCCGACGCGACCAGCGGGATCCACCACATCACCGCCCTCGCCGGCGACCCGCAGCTGAACATCGACTTTTACCGCGGCGCGCTGGGCCTGCGCCTGGTGAAGCGCACCGTCAACTTCGACGACCCCGGCTCGTACCACTTCTACTTCGGCGACCAGACCGGCTCTCCCGGTACCGGCATCACGTTCTTCCCTTGGCCGGGCGCTCCACGCGGCGTGCCGGGCTCGGGCGAAGTGACCGCCACCGCGTTCTGCGTTCCGCGCGGTTCGCTGGACCGCTGGGCCGATCGGGTGCGCACCTGGGGCGCTTTGAACGCCGTCCGCTCCACCCGCTTTGGCGAGCCCCTGCTGGCGTTCGAAGATCCCGACGGCACCGCGCTGGAACTGATTGAAACCCCGGGCGCCGAGGCGCTGGCGCCGTGGACCGGGGACGGCGTGGACAGCGCAACGGCGATCCGCGGCTTCCACAGCGCGACGCTGTCGCTCCGCGATCCCGCGCACACCGCCGACTTGCTGACGCGCCACCTGGGAATGACGCGGGCCGGCGCCGATGGGAACCGGCTGCGTTTCGCGGCGACCGGACGAACAGCGCACGGGCGGCCGGCCGCGGTCGGTCGCGTGATCGACCTGCTGCACACGCCGGACCTCGCCCCCGGCCGCTCGGGCACAGGCACCGTACACCACATCGCCGTTCGGGCGACCGGCGACGAGCAGCAGGCGCGGCTGCAGCGCTCGCTCGCCGCCGGTGGGTACGGGGTTACCCCGGTCCGGGAGCGGGACTATTTCCGCTCGGTGTACTTCCGCGAGCGCGGGGGCGTGCTTTTCGAGATCGCGACCGACGGACCCGGGTTCACGATCGACGAGGCGCCCGAGGCTCTCGGCGGGGCGCTGAAGCTGCCGCGCGTGTACGAGCCGCAACGGGCGCAGATCGAGGCCCGCCTCCCCAAGGTCTCGCTCGACAGGCCTGTGCCGCGAACGTCATCCGACCCGGCCCGGGCGTACCACCACGTCTTCCTTCCGCCGCGCGGGGGCCGCAGCGACGGTCGCTGGCTGCTGCTGCTCCACGGGACCGGCGGCGACGAGCAGGACCTGCTGCCGCTGGGCGAGAAGCTGCTCCCGGGCGCGGCGATGCTGTCACCGCGCGGCGACGTGAGCGAGAACGGCCACTTCCGCTTCTTCAAGAGGTTCGCCGAGGGCGTCTTCGACCTTGACGACGTGCGCCGCGCTGCGACGAAGCTCTCAGCCTGGGTCGAGGCCGCGGCGGCCGAGTACGGACTAGACCCCGCGCAGGGCACGGCGGTGGGGTTCAGCAACGGGGCCAATGTGGCGGCCGCGGCGCTGCTGACAAGCGGCCTGAGCGTAACGGACGCCGTGCTCATCCGCGCGATGCGGACGATCGAACCGTTACCGCAGGCAATCGCCCGCGGCAAGCGGCTGCTCGTGCTCAGCGGGACTGCCGACCCGATCGTGCCGACCGCCAACGCTCGCGGGCTGGTGGAACAGTTGGGCGCAGCGGGCGCGGAAGTGCGGCACGTCGAGCTCCCGGTGGGGCATAACCTGGCGCCGGGCGACCTTGCCGCGGCGATGGAATTCGTGCAGCGGACTCCCGCGACGGCCCGGTAGGGCCCTCACTTGTCGTCCTTGGGTTCGGTCGTGAGCTGCTGCTCGACGCTGTGCCGCCACGCGGCGTCGACATCGGACCAGGGCATGCCGAGCCCTTCGCGTGCCGCCTGGTCGGTGGTCTTGCCCGCGAAGAGCGACCGAAGGAACGCGATGCGAGCCTCGGCGCCGTAACGGGCATCGATGAACGCCATCATGTGCTCGCCCTGCGTGTAGACGTGCCCCATGAACTTGCGATACTCGTCGGGGAGCGGGAACTTCTCGATCTTGTCCCACGGCGCCAGCTCGTTCTTGCGGGCCCAGCCCCGCACCGCGTTGTCGCGTGAACGGGCGGCGCTGCCGCGGTACGTCGCGGCCGCCAGATCGGCCGAGCCCTCGAGCACCCACCAAGGGGCGTCGGTCGCCTTGTCCCCCATGTGGAACGTGACGCAATGCCCGTACTCGTGGGCGATGGTCTTCTTCATGCCGTCGTAGCTCGAGCGCGCGAGAACTTTCATCGACTCCCGCGGCTCGTTCCAGCCGCCGAGGCTGTCGGTGTAGCCCAGCCAGATCGACGCCTGCAGGTGGAGCATCGACTGGTAGAGCTTGATGGTCACCACGCCCGGCGTGTTCATCTTGAAGTGCGCATCGACGACCGACCGCACCTCGGGCATGCCCGCGACGATCTTCTCGGCGATCTCCTTGTGGCGGGTGTTTTCCGGCTCGTACAGCACTCGAACGCCGCGGAACGCGCCCGACGCGGGCGCGGCGACTGTGTCCCACTTCTCACCCGCGTACCGCCACCCCTTCTCCGCGTCCCGCACGAAGACCACCGGCACGCTGAGCGTGCGCGGCCTCTCCCAGCCTTCCATCTTCCACACCGTCTTCATACGGAACTCGGCCCGCGAGTCCTCGAAGGACGGCTCGATCGCAGGACCGACGTCCACGCTCTCGGTGCGCGGCGCGCGGCGGCCTGCAGGCGCCTGCGCGGGCTTGACCGGCTCTTCCTTGCCCGTGCCATCGGTCGCGCCCGGGGCTGAAGGCGGCGCTTCGGCGGCGGGAGCCGCGGCCGGCGCAGAGGCGGCGGCGGGCAGTTCCTTTCCATCGACGATCGACAACGCGATCGACGCGGGCTTGAGGCGGGACCAGTCCCCGGTGAGCGCGATCTGCTCGTGCAGGAACTCACTGTCCCCCGGATCGACCAGGGCGATGTACGCCTTGGCGTCAGCGGCGACTGTGGCCGCTTCCATCCGGCGCATCACCGCCTCGATCGCGGCCCGGCGCTCGGCCGCGGCCGGGCCGGGCTCGCCGACCGCTGCCGCGACGGTCCAGACGGCCGCGGCCAGGAACGAGCACTGCACGGCGAAACGCGGGCTTCTCATGCCCGGAGCATACCCGCTACCGTGGCGCATGCCCACGTGGATCACGACGGTTCTGCTGCTGATTGGGTCGAACGTCTTCATGACGTTCGCGTGGTACTACCACCTGAAGAAGCACTCCTGGACGCTGCTGGCGGCGATCGGCATTTCCTGGGGGATCGCGCTGCTCGAGTACTGCCTGCAGGTGCCGGCCAACCGGATCGGGCACGTCTCGCAGGGAGGGCCGTTCACGGCGCCGCAGCTCAAGATCCTGCAGGAAGGGATCACGCTGACGGTCTTCGCGGTCTTCTCGCTGCTGATCCTCCAGGAGAGGCTGCGCTGGACCGACTGGCTGTCGTTCTCGCTGATCTTCGCGGGAGTCGCGGTGGGCATGCTCGGAAAGTCAGCGACCTGACCCCGTGGGAGTCACTTCAACGCCGAACTCCCGCTCTTCTTCTCTGCCTCTTTCATCTGCCTGTACCGCTCGCGGTACTTGGCGGCCAGGGCAGACTGCTTGGTGCTCAGGTCGATGCGTCGCCCGTCGATGAACGCCGCGTCGATCACCGTGGTCACCTCCAGCGGGTTGCCGGAGGTGATCAGCAGCGTCGCGCTCTTGCCGGGCTCAAGCGAGCCGTACCGGTCGGCGACGCCGAGGATCTCCGCCGCCGCGAGGGTGACTGACCGCAGCGCCAGCGCCGGATCGAGCCCGTGCGCCGCGGCCATCGCAGCCGCGTACGGCAGGTTTCGCTCGTGCGGAGTCTCGTCGCCGCTGGCGATGCAGAACCTCACGCCCGCGGCGGCCAAACGGCGCGGGAGGGTGTAGTTCTCGTCATAAGGCGAGTCGTCGCGACGGGGCGGCGTGATGACGTTGGTCACCACCACCGGCACGCCCTCGTCTTTCAGCAACTGGGCGCACCGCGGCGCCTCCAGCCCGCCGACGATCACCATCGCCAGCCCATGCTGGCGCTTGAGCTCGATGGCCGCGACGATCTGGTCGTAGTCGTTGGCGAGCACGAATACGGGCATGAGCTGACCGCTCCTGGCGCTGTCGGTTGGCGCGGGGAAGACCGTCTTCATCGCGTCCCAGCGGAGGTCGATCTTCGCCGGCTTGCCGGCCGCGTAGGCGGCGGCGACACGGAACGTGTCGCGCACCCGCTCGAGATTCACGCGCAGGTCTCGGAGTTGCTCCTCCTCCGGGCGGTCCATCCACGCGGCGCGGACGATGCGCATCAGCGGCCACTCGACGACCAGGCCCGCGTCGTGTCTGACGGTCATCTCCTCGCTGGTCCAGCCGTCGAGCCGGATGACCCCCGCGCGTCCCGGCACCTGCCCGCCGGTGGGGAACGTGCCCGCCAGTAGCACGCCGTTGGCCCGCGTCACCGGGAGGAGCCACGAGTCGGGGTTCACCGCCGTCGCGGCACGCGCCTCGGGCGTCACACCCCCTGCCTCGTTCTTGTCGGTCGACGGACGGAGCGACTCGATCTCGGCCAGCCCGAGTTGGGTGTACGCGGCGATCATGCCCGGGTAGACGTGCTTGCCGCGCCCGTCGATCACTTCCGCGCCCGGGCCGGGATCGGCCTTGCCCGCGCCCATCTGCGTGATGGTGCCGCGGTCAAAGACGATGAAGCCGTCGAACGCGTCGCCGGAAACGGGATGGATGCGCGCGTTGACGATCGCGATCGGCTGCGCCTGCGCGGGTGCCTTGACCCCGAGGTCTTGCGCCGAGGCCCGGGCAAGAAGGCACGCAGGACCGATGAACGCAGCAGCGAGGCAGAGCGCCGATGCGGCGCGGGTGAAGGTGGTGTTGCTCACTTGTTGCTCCTGATCTCGATCTCGTCGCAGCCGCACGCGCCCGCACCGCCGCCCTTGGCGGCGTCCTCCTCCGACCGTCCCCGGCGGAGCAGGTCCAGAGCACGCTCGAGCCGGCGCTCCTGGGCGTCGTGCAGCACCATCTCCAGCACCGTCGGGGGCCGGCGTCGCCCACCCCCACCACCCGCCGGAGCGCCTGACCCCGGCGCGGCCGTCCCACCCTCCGGGCGGACGGCGCCCTTGTCGGCAAGGATCTTCTGGATCAGCCGCTGCCGCTCCTTGCCGTCCCGGTCGCGCAGCTTCGCGTCTTCCTCGAGGGAGAACTGCTGGCGACCGTCAACGAACGTCCGTTCGCAGCGGCTCAGCGAGCTGAGCGGGTGCCCGCTCCACACCGCGATGTCGGCGTCCTTTCCTTTTTCGATCGAGCCGACGCGGCCATCAATGCGGAGCTGCCTCGCCGGGTTGATCGTGACGAACTTGAGGGCTTCCTCCTCGCTCACGGAGTAGGTGCCGTCCGGAAGGCGGCTGTACTTGTGCCCCTTGGCGGCCTCGACGTTGAGGCGGCGAGCCATGCCGTCGTCGTCTGAGTTGAAGCTGACGACCGCGCCCTGCTCGTGCATGATCGGGCCGCCCTGCGGGATCGCGTCCTGCACCTCGACCTTGTACGCCCACCAGTCGGAGAAGCACGAGCCGCCGCCGGAGCTGTCGCGCACGATGTCGGCGACCTTGTACCCCTCCAGGATGTGCTGGAAGGTGCCGATCTTGAAGCCGAACTCCTGCGCCAGCCGTCCCAGCATCAGGATCTCGTCCTGCCGGTAGCTGTGGCAGTGGATGAGCCGTGTCCCCTCCAGGATCTCAGCGAGCGCATCGAGCTCGAGGTCGCGCCGGAAGCTCGGACCTCCCGCCTTCTTCGCCGCCGCGTACTCGCGCGCGGCCGTGAGCCGGTCACGGATCAGCGTCTCCACGCCCATGCGCGTCTGCGGATAGCGCCAACCTTCCTGCGTGCTGTTGCCGCCCTTGACGTTTTCGCCAAGGGCAAACTTGATCCCCCCGATCGCGCCGTCAAGGTGCAAGTCGCCCGGGTGGGGCGCGCCCCACCGGTTCTTGTTCACCTGGTTCTGACCGCCGATCGGGTTCGACGAGCCGTGCAGGTTGTTTACAACCGTCACGCCACCGGCGAGCTGGCGGTACCAACTGATCGCGTCCGGGTTCGTAACGTCCGCCACGCGCACTTCGGCCGACACAGCCTGGCCCCCTTCGTTGACGCCGCGGCTGATGCCGGTGTGGCTGTGACAGTCGATGATGCCCGGCGTGACGTGCTTCCCCTTGCAATCGACAATGAGCAGGCCCTCTGGGGCCGGCTCCGCCGTCGTCCAGCGACCCGCGACACCCTTGCCCACCTCGACGATCTTGCCGTCCTGAACGACGACGTCGCACTCCTCAATCTTCCCATCAGGCCCGCTCGTCCAGACTGTGCCGCCGACGAAGACAACCGTCTTAAGCTGTTCGGGCAGCTTCTCGCGGGCGTAAGGACCGAACGGCAGACCGGTGAGCTTGTCCGGCACATCGACCGGCGCCTCGTCGTCCTCGGCCTTCCAACGCTCGGCCTTGTAGACGTGCCTGCTGCCGTCGGGGTGAACGCCCTCGCCGGTCAGCACGGGCGGGTCTCCTTCCATGCGGAGCGTGTCGCTCGAGTCCCCCTCGCCTCCGAGCTTTTTCAACGAGTGGCGGAAGGTCAGCACGCCGTTCTCAAGCTTGACCTCCTCACCGTCCATCACGACCGGCTCGCCCTTCTCCTTCGTGAAGCTGAGCTTGAGCTTCAGCCCTTCCGGCCCATGGCTGAACTCCAGCTTGACCTGATCCTTCTCTTTGGCAGCTTTGGGCTTCCCTTCAAACTCACTGACGCGCCAAGCGCCGATCCAGTCGCTCTCGGGCAGACGCTGGGCCGTCCACGTGAACGGCTCGCCGGTGGCGCGGGTGCCATCGCCCTTAATGGTCGCCGCACGCCCTTTGCCGTCACGCTCAACCACCAACCCGCCCATGGTGTAGACGCCCTTGGGCCCGCCGATGGGCTCGTGGTCAAACACATAGCTGATCCGGTCGTCCATCACCACCACGCTCTTGGCCTTGGTGGATTTCTCTCGCCACGCCGGCGAAGCCGGCTTGTCGGCCGCAGGCGCCGCCGGGGTCGCAGCAGGGTCTGCCGGGGTGGGTGGCGGCGGGTCGCTCGGCTTGGGCGGCGCGCGGTCAACGGTCTTGTCCGGCGGCGAGTCGGGCTTTGGAGCGCCCGCTTCACCGGGCTTGTCATCCGGCTTGACCTCCGGTTTCGCTTCCGGCTTGGCCTCTTCCTTCGTGGCGCGGCGGACCGCCAGGCCCCCCTCGGCATCGATTGTCAGAAACCGGCGCGCCTCGCCGGGCGGCGGCGGATCGATCACCAGCTCATACACGCCCTCAACCTTCGCGGCGGGAGCGTTGATCACGTGGCGGACGCCGTCGCAGTAGACGTCCAGCAACTTCGTCTTCTTTTCGAAGTACGGCCCGTCGGCGATAAAGAAACTCGCTGTCTTGCCCTCCACGATCGTTCCGATCCGATCGCCGATCCCAAGCAGGGCGGCCGGCACCACCGTGACCGCCGCAAGCGCGTCCCGCTCGCTCAGCCCGTGGCGCACCGCTTGGCGCAGGTTCTCGCGGAACCGGCCGCGGTCGCGCAGCTTGCCGGTGGTCAGCGCGAACTCCACGCCCGCCGCTTTCAGCCGGCGCGCGTTGGTCGGCGCCTGCTCCCACGACATCAATTCACGCAGCTCGACGGTCGCTGCCTCGCCGATCCCCGCCACCCGCGGCTTCTCCGGGTAATTCAGCGGCACGATCAGTGGGGTCTTGTGGGCGGCGATTGCCTCCAGCCTCTTGTACTCGGTCCCGTTGCCCAGCACGAGGGACGGTCGAGCAAACTCGTCGGCGATCGCCCAGGCCCGGAGCTCTTCCAACTCATCGTTCACACTGAACAGCAGCGGAGGCTGCTTCGTCGAAGCGGTTGCAGCGGCCCTTGGCTGCTGCGTCACCGCGAGCGCATCGAGCGCACTCGCCGTTCCCGCGTCCTGCCCGGACCCCAGCCGGCGCTGCCGGAACTCGGCATCGAGCAGGGTCTGACGGATCAGCGCGATCGCGCCCATCTGGCTGCTGGGGTACCCGCCCCAACGCCCGTCTGCGCCGCCCGGCGCATCGCCCGTGCCTTCGAAGCTCAGCGTGTGGTACGTCAGCGGGTTGTAAACGGTGGGGCGCGGCTCAACGAGCTCGCCGTCCGGCTTGGCGAGGCTGACGGCGGCGCCGCTGCCGCGGAACACCCCCGCGCGCGGTGAAAGGCCCGCGGCGACGAACCCGAGCTTCCGGAGCGACTCGGCCGCGGCCTCATCGATCCCTTTGCCATCAAGCGCCCTGCGCTGCGGCATGACGTGGTAGTTCCAGTGCGCTCCCTTGCTCGCAGGGTCGGGGCGGGTTGCGTCAACCTCGACAAAGGGGTCGACGAACCCCGGGTAGATGTACAGCCCCCGCGCATCGACGACCCGCGCGCCGGCGGGCGCTTCGCCGCCCTGCCTGACGCTCTCGATCACGCCGCCCCGGATCACCAGCGTCGCGTCGGTCACCGTCGTATCAGGGTCCACGCGGACCGTCGCGCCCGTGAAGGCGACGAACCGGGCGTCGACGCCCCCGACGCGGTTGGGTGGGGCGGAGAGCGGGTCGTCCGGCTGCCCCATCGCCGCCAGACAGAAAACCGTTGAAACCGTTCCGACCGCCGCGGCGAGCGCCGCCCGAATCTGCGTGGTTCGCATCCCCGCAGTCTACCGAAAACGCGTGAACGCGGAAACAGCCCTCTTACGTTTCAGTGGAGGCGCCACCCGTCGTGGTGGCGCGTTCGACGGCTTCCAGAGCGCGGGCGGCGTGGCCCTCGCCGTCCGCCAAGGCTCGATACACCGCCTCCACCCGCCCCGACGGGTCGATCACGATCGTCTCGCGGCCGGGGACCAGGCCGAGCAAACGCCTCCGCACCCCCAGCAGCCGCGCCAGTGAGCCGTCGGCATCGCTGAGAAGGGGGTAAGGGAGCTGGTGGCGCTCAATAAACGCCCGGTGACTGGCGGCGTCGCCGGCACTGATGCCCAGCACCGTAGCGGCCCCCGCGGTCAGTCGTGGCATGGCGTCTCGCAGCAAGCAGGCCTGCCTGGTGCAGACGGGGGAGAAGTCGCGCGGATAGAAGAACAGCACAACCCAACCCCCACGGAGGCCGCTCAAGCGCCAGACCCGGCCGGCCTGATCCGGCCGCTCGAAGTCGGGAACGACGTCTCCTTCACGGAGCGGACGGCTCACGCCGGGCCCCTTCCCCCGCGCTCGGCGGAGCCGGATCGCCCACCGGCCGCAGACCGCTCCAGCGATCGCCCGAAAGCGGGGGCGGCGGAACCTCGTCCCACGTCACGCCGGCGCCTCCGAGCACGGTGCCGGTGGCGACGGCCAGGTCAACAAGGGCGATGCGATAGTCGGCGATGGCGACCACCTCCGCGGTCTGCGCGTCGGCGAGGCTGGTGGAGGCGTCGAGCACGTCGGTGCTCGTACGCGCGCCGCGGTCAAACTGCCGGCTCTCGGCCTCCAGAGTCCGCGTTGCAAGCAGCGAGGCGAGCTGAGCCGCGGTGATGCGCTGCCAGGCGCTGGCGACCCTGTCGAGCGCGTCGAGCACCTCCTGCCGCACGGTCTGTCGGCGGCTGTCGAGCGTGGCGAGCGTCTGCATGCGCAGCAGGATCGCCCGGCGCAGCCCGGCTTCTGCGGCGCCGTTGGTGAGGGGTATCTGCCCCTCCAGACCGATGCTGAAGCTCTGGAACCGGCGGCGGTTGAGCTGCTGCACGGCGTCGAAAAACCCTTCCTTGGCGCCGTCGATGTCGTACTGCGCGAGCAGGTTCAGCACCGGGCGCGTCGCGTCGCTTGCAAGGTCGATGTTGAGCGAGTCGCTGAGCACCTGGAGCTCGCCCTGGAGCAGTTCCATCCGGTTGCCGTCGGCGAGCAGGAGCAGCTCGTCCGCCGGCAGGTCGTAGGCCCACAGCTCGGGGGCCGTTGCGGGGACGATCAGCGCGGGCCCGTCGACGGGGGTCGCCGGGTCGCCCGCCAGCCGCTTGAGCGCGCGCTGCTGGATCAGCACGGCGGTCTCCGCGCGGATCACCCCCTCGACGCGCGAGGCGACGCCGCTCTGCGCCCGCGTCACCTCGATCTGGGCGGCGTCGCCCGCGCCGGCTCGGCGTTCGGCGCGCGCGAGCAGCGTGCGGGCGAGCTCGAACTGCTGGCGCTGCACCTCGAGCTGCTGACGCGCGGCCACCAGCCGCCAGTACGTGCGCTCCACTTCCGCCAGGATCCCCGTGATCTGCAGCCGCGTGCCGGCCGACGCGATGTCCGCCTGGTACCCCGCGATCTTGATGCTCGCCGTGTTGACGTCGCGTCCGGCGCCGCGCATCAGGGGCAGCGACAGCGACGAGAAGACGCGCGTGCCGTACGTGTCGCCGAACGAAACGAACGGGTTGACGGCCTGCGTGAAGTCGGCGCTTGTGCCCACGGTGAGCGTGCCGCCCGTGCGCAGCGGGATGTCGAACGCCCCGCTGACGGCGACACCCTTCACCTGCGTCACCGACGTGCTGTTGGTGTTCGGGCGGTCGGTCTTGAAGTAGCTGGCGCTGGGCCGGAAGACCGCGTCGAACTTCGACCGCTCCTGCTGCACGACTTGCCGTGCGATCGCCGGGTCGATCAGCGAGACCTTCAGCTCGAGGTTGTTCGCCACCGCGAGCGCCCTGGCCTGATCGAGCGACCACTCCAGGCGGTCGGCATTCTGCGCGGGCGCGCTCCCCGCCTCCACCTGCTGCTGGGCCCGTGCCACCATCGCCTCGGGTGAGCGGTCCTCGTCGGGGAGGGGCGGGCGCCGGAACTTGTCGATGTCCAGGCCCGGAGCGCTCCGCACCCTGTCGGAGGGCAGCCGCGTCGCCAGGTCGCCCGCTCGCTCCTGGAACACCGCCAGCGGGTCGGCGCACCCCGCGCACAGCAGCAGCGCGACGGCCGCGCACCGGCCCGCGCCGCGTTTCCCCGCCCCAAACCGTGTTTGGCTTGCCTTGCTCACGTCTTGCATCTCGCGTCTACTCGTGCCGCAGCGCCACGATCGGATCGAGCCGCGCCGCCTTGATGGCCGGGAACATGCCGAAGATGATCCCCACGGCGGCGGAGAAAACGACCGACACGACGATCGTCCACATCGGCACGCCCAGGAACTCACCGAGCTTGGGGAACGCCATCTTCGCGCCCGTCACCACGCCCCCCGCCAGCAGCACGCCGACCACGCCGCCGATCAGGCAGAGGACCGTCGCCTCCACCAGGAACTGCAGCAGGATCACGCCCGGCCGGGCTCCCACAGCCTTGCGGAGCCCGATCTCGCGCGTCCGCTCGCTCACGCTCACCAGCATGATGTTCATGATGCCCACGCCGCCCACCAGCAGGCTCACCGCCACAAGGCCCAGCGCGATGCCGGTGATCACCGCGCTGGTGGCCTCCACCTGGTCGATCACGCTCTGCACCGTCTCCACCTGGAACGTGTTCTCGTCCTCACCCGAGAGCCCGCGCAGCCTGCGAAGGATCGCCGAGATCTCCGCCTTACTCTCCGCCCCCATCGACACGTCCTTGAGCTGCGCCAGCGCGAACGCCACCCCCAGGCGCGGCTGGATCGCCAGCGCCGTGCTGATGGGGATGTAGACCTCGGTCTTGGTCTCCCCGCCGCCCGGCAGCATCGCCGCCACCTGCTTGGTCTCGATCACGCCGACGATCAGGAACCGCCGGTTGTTGATGATGACAAAGTCCCCCACCGGGTCGCTCGGCAGCGCGAGCTCCTCGATCCCCTTATCGTTGATCAGGCAGACGTTCCGCATCTCCTCGACGTCCACCTGGATGAACGGGCGTCCGCTGGTCACCGTCCGCTTCTCGATCTCGTGCCAGTCGGGCCAGATCCCCTGCACGTTCACCCCGTCGCGGTACTCGTCACCGGCTCGCACCTGGCCGTTGACAAAGTGCATCGGCGTGATCGCGTCGATCGTCTGCGCGTGCTCCTTGAGGTAGAGCACCTCCTTGAGCGTCAGGTCGTACTCCTGCCAGCGCACCCGCCCGCGCAGCTTCCGGGGCACGGTGCCGTCCATCCACACCTTCCGCGGGCCGAAGCTGTCGAACACCTGCAGCACGTACCCCTTGAGCCCGTTGGTCGCCGTCCCCGTCGCGATCACCGCGCTGACGCCGATGATGATCCCCAGCGTCGTCAGCAGCGCGCGGAACTTGTTGGCCGTCAGCTGCACGAAGGCGAGCGCCACGGTCTGGAACACCAGGCG
>DASPMT010000122.1:0-2966 GCA_035626935.1 Phycisphaerales bacterium
GGACGGCTTGGTGAGGGCGCGGTCGTCGCCGCGGGGCGCGGGTTTGGCGTGGCGGGGGTGGCGCCCGCGTGTGGAGCTACGCGGCTTCGGCGATGGGGCTGGGTGGTGCGCGGGAACCGTTCAAGAGCGGGCACCTGTGAGGCCGTGCGGACGGGAGCGGAGCGAACGGAAGCCGGAAGCCAGTTTGCGAGGCATGCACAGGCCGCACCCATATTGGAGGCCCGACCCTTCACCCCAAAAGACATGCCTTTGAGAATGCTCGATGCAGTGTCGGGGAGGTGTCCCCGGCTGCCCCTCTGAACCGGCCGAGGACACTACTTTCCTTCGTATGCACGTCGGATAAACGGTTCGGCCCGCGGCAGGTCCGCCTTGTTCCGTAGGGTCACCAAAAGGTCGCCGGTGCCCCAGTGCCCGACGTTGGTCATGTCGCGCAGGAACTCGCCGTCGCACTTGACGGTCGTGGGGTCGATCTTCAGGAAGACCTGCAGCGTCTTCTTCTGCACGACCATACTGGCGAAGTTCTTGATCCGCCGATAGGCCATGTAGAGCTTGAGTTCCTTTTCCTGCACATCATCGCCGAGGGCCATCACGAAGGCCCTCGCCGACTCGTACAGGTCTTGGATCGGCGACTCCGCATCTTTGAGCGCCTGTGGAAACGGCTTGTCCTTTGAGCCCGAGGGAGCAGCCGGAGCGGGCGGCGACTTAGTCTTGAGCTTCGCCGTCGCGGTCTCGGCGAACGTGGTGTGGACAAGCTCGAAGAGCAATAGATCAGTCCCGAAGTGCCGGTAGCGGATCAGGTCGACGTTCCGCTGGATCTGCTGAACGGCGTGCTCGTCATACTTGGTAAAGTCGCCGGCGATACAGATCAGCCGCGGGGCGGACCAGTCGATCTCGTCCGCCCGCTTCTTTCCGAGCTTCTCTAGCACCGTCAGCTTTAGCTCAGCCTTGTGGTCCAAGAGCCAGTCGAGGTAGAAGAGACCCTGATTGATCACATTCTCGTTGCTGGCCCGTTTGTACTCGATGATGACCGGGCACCCATCCTCGTCGATTCCGAGCGTGTCGATCCGGCCGGCGTGCGTCTTGCCCGTGCTGTACTCGCTGGCGAGGAACGTCACGCCAAGGAACGTCTCGGAGTGTCGCTCGATGAGCGTCTGGAGCGACTTCTCGACGGTGGCGGACTCGCCCTCGAGTTCGGTGGCAGCGGTGGTTGTCAGTCGGAACAGTTTAATGTCACTCATGCGGGCTCCGCCAAGCGCTCAGGTGCGACGGTGTCGGTGCTCTTGCGCAGCTGCGTGTATACGTCCGTGCGCAGTCGCTCCTCGACTATCTTCTGGAACTCCTTGTCCGCCATGAAGCGGTTGAAGATGTCCTCGTTCCCCTCCATGCGGTCGATGAAGTACCCCTCCAGCGCCTTGCCGAAGACGAACTTGAAGTTGTCGATGGTGTTCGCCATCGCCGCTTGGCGCAGCCCTTCATCTTGCACGGCCTGCTGCCGGACCGAGTCGAGGAACAACTGATCCGCGGGCTTGAAGTCCGTGCCGAAGCGCTCGTTGAGAATCTGAATGAGCGTTGACAATTCCATCGATTCGTCGCCGGCCCGGCCAGTGCCGACCGACTTCGGGCCGGGCAGCTCACCCCCTGCTCCAACCTCCAGTTTGATCGCGCCATCAGAGATCTTCTGGAGTCGGTAGTACTTCAGTGCGACATCGTCGCCGAAGTCGTACCGCGGCCCGCGGCGGGGCGGCGGCAGGGCCCGCCCCAGGAACCGCCCGAACGTGTAGAGCTTGGTCAGGTCGCTGTCCCCGTACGGGATCACCTGCGACAGGAACGAGAAAAGCTGGACGAAGGCGTGAAGCTTGCCCCGGAAGTCGTCCTGCAGTTCATCTTTCTTCTCCTGGAATTGCTCGGGGGTGAGCGTGGCCCTGAGGTCGTCACCAAGTGCGGCGAACCGGGACACGGCCGCCTTGATCGAGGTATGCAGCCGAAGATGATCGCTCGCCGACTGCGTGGCTTTCGGAGCGAAAAAGACCTTGGCGAACTCCTGCACCTCCTCATCGCGGTAGACACCCGAGGCGTCCAGTTCGTGCTGCAGCGCGTAGAGCTGCTGCGGGTCCGCCTCCTCGCCGAGCCGCGTGTCTTCGAAGTAGTCTTGGAAGGCCTTCTGCACCTCGTCGCGTTGATCCCAGAAGTCCAGCACGAAGGTGTCGCTCTTCCCCGCGCACGTGCGGTTGAGCCGCGAGAGCGTCTGCACTGCCTGTATGCCAGCCAGCCGCTTGTCCACGTACATGGTGTGCAGCAGCGGCTGGTCGAAGCCGGTCTGGAACTTGTCCGCGGCGATGAGCACGCGATACGAGTCAGTGTCGAACTGCGTTGCGATCTCACGGTCGGCAATGCCGCCGTTCAATTGCCCCTCGGTGTACGTGGTGTCCGGTACATCCGGGTCCTCTACTGTGCCGGAGAAGGCCACCAGCGACGTGACGTCCGTGTACCCCCGCTTCGCCACGTACCTGTCCATTGCCTGCTTGTACCGCACCGCGTGCAGGCGCGACGACGTCACCACCATCGCCTTCGCCCGCCCGCCGATCTTGTGCCGCGTGTGGGCGCGGAAGTGCTCGACGACCACTTCCACCTTCTGCTCGATGTTCACCGGGTGGAGCGAGAGGAATCGGGCCAGCGCCTGGGCCGCCTCTTTCTTCTGCACGTTCGGGTCGTCGGCGGTGGACTTGATCAGCCCGAAGAACGCCTTGTAGGTGGTGTAGTGCTCCAGCACATTGAGGATGAACCCCTCCTCCACCGCCTGCTTCATGCTGTAGGTGTGGAAGGCCCGCTTCTCCCCATCAGGCCCCTCGGTGCCGAACACCTTGATCGTCTTGTGCTTGGGCGTGGCCGTGAACGCGAAAAACGAGATGTTCGGCTGGCGCCCGCGCTTGGCGATGTCCCGCAGGATCGCTTCCTCATGGTCGATG
>DASPMT010000123.1:0-2124 GCA_035626935.1 Phycisphaerales bacterium
CAACGTCGAGGTGCGCAAGTGGGGGCCGGCGGGGGGGTGGGACTACGCGAAGGGGTTCGAGGCGATCAAGGGGTTCAAGCCCAAGAGCCACATCGAGCTCTGCCGCGACCTGGGGCTGGTGGACTTCCCGCGCGGCGTGAAGATGAGCGGCACGCGCAGCTACGTGCTGACGGGGATGGGCATGCTGCTGCACCAGGCGATCCTGCGCTACGCGGTGGACTTCATGGTCCACAAGAACGGGTTCAAGCCGATGAGCGTGCCGGTGCTGGTGCGCGAGGAGTGCATGATCGGCACGGGTTTCTTCCCCGCCGGGCGCGAGCAGGCGTACCACATCAACGAGAGCGTCCGCCAGAGCGCCGACGCCCCCCCCGGTGAAGCCAGCACCGCCCACGACCTCTACCTGACCGGCACCGGCGAGGTCGGCCTGATGGGCCTGCACCAGGACGAGATCCTCGACGAGGCGCAGCTCCCGCTGAAGTACGTCACCGTGAGCACCTGCTTCCGGCGCGAGGCCGGCGCGGCGGGCAAGGACACCGCGGGCCTCTACCGCGTGCACGTGTTCGACAAGGTCGAGCAGGTGGTCATCTGCCGCAACGACGAGGCCGAGAGCCGCCAATGGCACAAGACGATGCTCGGCTACGTCGAGAGCCTGCTGCAGAGCCTGGAGCTCCCGTACCGCCTGCTGCAGTGCTGCACCGGCGACCTGGGCGTGAAGAACGCCGACATGATCGACGTGGAGTGCTGGATGCCGGGCCGGGCGGGCGAGGACGGCGCGCTGGGCGCGTTCGGCGAGACCCACTCGGCCAGCCGGCTCTACGACTACCAGTGCCGCCGGCTCAACATGCGGTACAAGAGCAGCGACCCCACCGTCAAGCACACGGTCTTCTGCCACAGCCTCAACAACACCGTCGCGGCCTCGCCGCGGCTGATGATCCCGATCCTCGAGATGCACCAGCAGAAGGACGGCACGGTGAAGGTGCCGGCGGTGCTGCGGCCGTACATGGGCGGGGTTGAGGTGATCGCGCCGGAGAAGTGATGAGCGATGAGCGATGAGTGATGAGCGATGAGCGATGAGGGAAGAGAACGAAGAGTGCGCGGCCGTGGCGCTCCGCACTCGTGACTCATCACTCGTGACTCGTAGCTTCGCTCTTCCGGTCGCCCGCCATCCGTGACCTGTGCCGCTCTGTAGATAGGGAGAGAAGCCGTCAACGTCCGGGCTCGCCGAGCCGGACCCGACGGGTCCACGCTGGCGTGGAAAGGGTCATCGGTGAGCGTTTCCGCCGGATCAAGGGGCAGATCGAGATTTCCCGGCAGCCGTGACGTTTAAGACGGCCGGGGGAACATGGGCCGCTTAGACCTCTATTGACGAGCCCCGACTGTGAGGAGTGGGGGTTATTCAGACTGAAGACTTGATGCAGGTGTCGGGGAGGGCCCCGACTGCCCCCTTTCAAGACCTCGAACCGAAACGCCCGCAACCGCAATTCCGACGGGCCGTACACCGTGTCAAGGGGTTCGTCGGGGCGGCGGGGTGCCGGACTTGGGGGCCTCTATAAAGGAGTCAGTCATGGCGGAGATGCCAGCGGATTCGGTACTCAACGTGATCCTTGGAACGATCAGCGGCGCAGTAACACAGTGGGGGTTCTGGGGCACGTGCCTGGTTGCTCTTATGCTCTTCGCCTGCGTGTTACTGAAGGATGATTCCGGCGCGGGTGGACGTCGGAAGCGTCGGCGGCTGAACTGGTACAGAGCTGTTACCGCCCACCCTTGATTACGCGCCCACACGAAACCTGTGCCCCATGCCACCGGTGAGCGGCCGCCCGCAGCGCCCTTTTACCAAAAGCAATGCCTTCCGCCTTCGCATAGCACGGTCGGCATTGCGCGCCACATAGAATTCTACGGTGGACGAAGGCGACCGTGACACCTTGCGAGCATTTGCGGTAGACGACTCCGCGCTTACCCTGCGCCGGTTCATGTCGGTGAAGAAATTCCGCTTTCTATTGGAAAAGGGCCTGTACTTCTCTCCGGCATCACAATTTGCTGACGGTTTAGAAGGTCACTACACGCATCTTCAGGAGCGTGAGCGAGCGGCATGGATTGACGCGCGCAAGTGGGGGGCGCGAGCCG
>DASPMT010000124.1:0-17481 GCA_035626935.1 Phycisphaerales bacterium
CTCCGCGATCTCTTCATCTGCCTCGTCCTGGTCCGCAAACGACCCGATGTAGTTACAACCAGGACAACTGTCGACGGCCGCGCAACAACACGACAAATCATCCCCGAGGGGAAATACTTCACTATCAGCCCAAGGGTATGAAACCATAATCAAATTCCCCAAAAATGATAGGTGCCGGCGTCGACTAGCGACTCGCCGGAGCTCGATCGGTCGCAGGCGCGAAACCGCAGACTGTGCGTCACGGCCTGGTTGATAGCGGCGATGACGGCGGCGGACACCGCGACGGTCCCGATCAAAATGTACGCACTGTCATCGTCATTCGCAGGCAGGCCGGAGCTCGAGGTGCTCACGAATGCCGACGAAGCCACGCCATCGAGGTCTATCGAAATTCCGCCGTAGATCGACACCGTACCGCTGAAACTGCCTACGTCGATGTCCACCGAGACCCCGGTCGGAGTCATGTCCTGGATCGTCCCAAAGCGCACGCGGATCGTATTCTCGTCGACTTCGATGATTTGAAACGGATGCTCGAGCGTAGCCTCGTCGCCGCCGCCCGACGCCGGCGGGCTTTCGAGCGCGTCGATCTGGCGGTCGAAGCGTTCTCCCGCCGGCTCCTGGTGCAGCGTGGGTGGCTGCCAGATCGGCGCCGGTGACACCACACCGTGCAGGGGCGCGAGGCGGAAACTGAGCTCAGCGAGGTTCATTAGAACGTGTAACTGATCTTTGTGCGGCGAAGCACACGGGTCCCGTCGAGGGCGGTGAGGTAGTCCTCGTGCCTCACATACAGAACTGTCGCGCCGGTGGGGCGGCTGCTTGGCACGCTGCTGACCAAGGCGAAACTGTAGCTTTTGCAGAACACCCCCCGGTAATAATCGTTGTCATCGGCCGTGCCCGCAGAGCCCGCGAGATAGCCGCCCAACCCGCGGGTATTCGTCACCGGCGGCAGCGTGGTCGTATCAGCGGGCGGGCTGCCTGGCGTCGGGGTGTCGTCCGGATTCTTGTACGCGATGTAGGTTTCCGCGATTGAAGCATAGCTTGAGACGCTGAACGGAGTGTCGGCCAGCTCCGTGGTGTCGTAGCTGACTTCAAAAGTGGCCTTCAGGCGCCGCACCACCGGCGGGGAGAGCGTCAGGTCGGTCCCTGTGAACGTAGCCAGACCCGGCATCGGAAAGTCGAAGGTGTCGGTGTGCGTCCTGGTCCCGGGCGGCTTCTTGTAAACGGCCGTGTTCACGAAAAAACCCTGTGACGGCTCCTGCGTCAGGCTGACGAGGTATCCCGTCCCGCTGCCGGGGTAAGCCGGTGTGGCGGCGGCGGCATCGAGATCCACCACGGTATAGAGCAACGCACCATCCGCCTCGCTGCGCGTGTTGATGCTCGCCTGGCCATTACCCTCCGCCCACCGGTAGTCATGCACCACCCAGCCGTTGTCGTTCCGGGCGGAGCGCTCGAACTCCGTTACCGTGCCGCTGATCGTGGCGGAAGGCGCCGACGGCGCGGAGCCAAGCGCGACGCGATGATAGACGACCAGGGCACCGCTCTTGCTGATGGATCGCTCGTCGAGCACCAAGCCGGTGCCCTTGGCGTAGACCACGACCCACACCCGGTGCCCGTCCTCATCGCGCCGGCGCTCGGCGATCTTCGCGTAACCGACCGCGGAGGTCGGATCGGAGCTCACGCTCGAGGCGGTGAGGTGGGTGATGGTGAGGCGCGTGACGCCGGTCGTGCCCGCGTCGGACGACTGTCCGTAGTCGGTCTCGCGCGCGATCTCGCCGTCGCCTTTCGCGAAGGTATAGGTGTACACCGGGTGGCCGTTCACCCGCTTGATGTCCTGGTAGATGAGAACGTAGCCCGCCGGCACGCCCGGCACGGTCTTCGCGTGCACCAGGATCCGGATGAGGAGCTTCCCGTTGTTCTTCGACTCGTCGCGTTGGTCGAGCAGCCCGCCCTCGACATAGGTGCGGACAATGGTGCGGAGGCAGCCGGTGTCGGTGGCTTCCTCGCGCTGCAGGAAGAGGGAGCCGTCGTCCGGCGCCGTGGAGGCGCCGACGGTTCCTGGCGAGTACGCGCCGGCCGTGAACTGCAGGTACGTGTACTCCCACGCATCGCGCCCGTCCTCGAGCTTGATTTTCTTGGCCCGGCCGACGAGCTGCTCGGCCGTGGCCGGGAGCTCCTGGTAGACCTCGACCCAGACGCGCTTCCGGACGCCGTCGAGCTGCTCCTCGGTCGAGTACTGGTCGACGAGACGCAGCCCGGCGAATCCCGCGGTCGGGCCGGTGGCGGGGCCGGTGTCGACCGCACCCCAGGCCTGCACCAGGCTGTCGTTGACCAAGCCGCCGACGCCAATGGTGTAGAACCTGGTCAGCTCCTTCCGCCCGTCCGGCAGCTCGCGGAAGGTGGTGCGGAAGTTGCCGGGCCGAGTCTTGACCAGGGTCATGTTATTCGGCGGCGAATGTCAGGGCGCCTCACGCCGCTCACGGCGGAGCTGCTTCACGTTTTCGTCGATCCGGATGAGGATCTCGCTCTGCTGGCGGGCCCGCTCGTCGGCGGCCTCGAATCGGCGCTCTGTGCGCGTCTCGAAGACCTCCTGCTTCTTCTCGGCCTGGTCCATGCGGTAGGGCAGCACGACCCAGGCGCCGGCAAGACCCAAGATGCCGGCGATCACGGCGATGACGACGGCTATGCGTGAGAGGTTGAATTTCACCACGTCCCCGGAATCGCGGGCGCTTTGCGGTGGTTGGGTCGCGGTGCTCATGGTCCGGATGGGCACTCGGGTTTCAGGCGCTGCGTCGCTTGTGCTCGGCGATGCCGGCGTCGATACCTCGCTGGATCGCGGACAACCAGAGGCCGACGCGCTGGTCGCCCACGATGACGACGCCGGCGCCGGTGTTCGCCAGGAAGGCATCTCGCGCCGCCAGGAGGCCCAGCGTCAGCAGCTGCTCCTCCGCCGGGGTGAGCTCCCACTCGAGCGCCCGTCGGGCGACGAAGCCGCGGATGACGGCCGCGGTGATCTCCTGGCCGTTCGCCTCGGAGCTGATGATCGCCAGCGCGGCCGACACCTTCTGTAGCTTGGCCTCGGCGCCGGGGTTCTTGTCGAGCATGCGCAGGGCGATCCGCGTCTGCGCGACCTCGACGATGGTGGGCCCGAGGGCCGCGACAAGGCCGCCGCCGTTGGTGGTCGAAGTCGTGGAACAGCCGGTCGCGATGACCAGCGAGAAAGCCAGCAGGATGCTGGCGACGATGCGGTGCTTCATTTCTGCTTTCTCCTGTTGTTGTTGAAGGCCAGGCGCCCGAAGAGCGCCACGCCTAGGTAAAGGATCTGCGCCTTCCAGGCCGGCACGCCGCAGGCGATCGCCGCTTCCTTCAGCAGGAGATCGCACTCCTTCTTCGGCCGCCGCGTGTCGCGGTACAGGTAGTCGTGCAGGAGCGCCGCCTTCCAATACTTGCCGAAGGGCGGCAGGATCCTCCACAGCAGGCGCGGGATGCTCGCACCGTCGGATGTCGCACCTGTGGGGATTTCGATATACTCACCCACCTTCGTCGTGTAGGTGAGTGCCGCCGCAAGCACGATCTCGTGGCCATCGGACGTGATGACCTGCGCGGCCGCGCGGTCGAAACCCCATACACTGCGGAGCTCAGGGTTGGTGATCATTTCTTGCCGTCCGAAACCTTGACCGCGCCGCTCTGGGGCGGCTCGATCGTGAGCGTTTTCACCGGCTCCCAAGTGCCGGAGAGTTTGATGCCGTCGCCATCGCGCTTCACCGGCTCGCCGCTCACGACCTTGGTGTATGTCGCGGAGTCGCCCGTGCCTTCCTTGCCGAGTTCGTCATCGGAGAACGCCGCCTGGATGCCTTGCTCGGCGAGGATCGCAAACGCGCTCACTCCATCAGAAAAGATGTCGGACCAGCCGTTGCCCCTGGCGCCATCCCTCGCGGCCAAGTGCGCGAATGCTTTGAGGTTTCCCGCCCGGGCTTCTGCCTCCGACGCAAAGGTGATGAACACTAGGCTCACAGTGACAGCCTCCATTTCCGGGCCGCGTAGAGCGCGAAACGGTCCCGCAACTGCGAGCCGTGCGCGGCGCCGTAGATGGCGACCTCGGACGCAGCGAGATTGGCAGGCGCACTAGGCGTCGCCTTAGCTCCCAGCGTGAATCCGCCTCCATTTGCAGCACCGGCATTTCCAACACTGCTCGGAGCGCGATTCACTCGGCTGGAAGATGCGGTGCCGTGGTATACAGCCACGAATAGACCGTATGTCAAAATCGGGAGCCTCGAGGTTGTGCCCGCCGTCGCTCCTGCATACAGCGCAAGATCGGGGGGCGTGCTGGCCTGATAGAGCTGCATTGAATCGAGAGTATTGCCGTCCCAGAGGCCATCGTTGATCGTCCAACTGACCTGCTGTCCGACGAAATACACCGTCTCCGGCTGGCTCAGCGCGAACGCCGCGGCCTTCAGGTAGTCGTCACTGCCGTCGAAGTAGAGGCAGCTGCGGGTGACGATCGTGGCGCCACCGTTCAGCGCCCAGGTCTCGCCGGAGGCGGCGACGAGGGTTGTGCCGGAGAGATAGCGCTGGGAGTCGAAGCTCGCGACGATCGAGGAAGCAGTCCCGTCGACCGTATTCCGCACGTCGACGTAGTGGCAGTCCTGAAGCATGAGCCCCAAAGTTCCGTTTACGCGGCCGCCGATCTCCAGGTTCGCGGTACTTGAGAATAAATTGCCGGTCGCCGCGGTGACCTCTGCTCCGATTTGCGTCCACGTCACGAGTTCTGGGTTCGCGACATTCTCGAGCGAGTAGAAGAATCGGACTCGGCTGCTCCCCCCATCGCTCGCCTTCCGCCAGACTTTGAGCCACACAGTATCCGTGGTAGTAAACGGATTGTCGGCCGTCGCTGTGTAGTTCTGGCTCGCCGCGCTGGTTCCATCAGGGGACGTGACCAACTTCAGGCGATTAGCCGTAACCCCATCAGTGATGAAGGCCCACGACCGCTGATTCGCCGAGGTGTCGTACTTGCTGACGAAGTACCTATCCAAGCCGAGGTCGCGCGGACGACCACGCCAGATGACTTGGATGTCCCCCGTGAGATCGAGGGCAGCGGAATCCGGCGTGCTCAGGTAGGCACCGGAAAGACCCGGAAGATGTGCGAAATTCAACCCGAGGTGGGAAAGCAGACGGGGCTGCTTGGCCACCGTCATCTGAACCAAGTCGCGCTCGCCGCAGATCCGCGCGCCGGTATCGCCACTGCTGTTAATCGTGACCGTCTGGCCGGTGTCGCAGACGAAGGACGTGGCGAGCTTCGCGGTTTTTGAGAAGTCGATGTCCAACACGAGCGTGCCGCCGATGCCATTGTAGATCTGAGCGCGGTAGATCCGCCCGGTAAACTGGTCGTTCGTGCCGTCGCGTGAACCCAGGAACACCGAGGCGGCCGAGTCGAATATCGACGTGGTGCCGGCCGACGAGACATCGGTGCCGAGCTGCGTCCATGTATTGCCGTCCGGGCTGGTGTAGAAACGTGCCAACGCGTTACCTGCGCCATCGTCCACGTCGAGGGTGACGCGAACCCACAGAGGCTGTAGATCTGTCCCGCCCGGCGCCGCGGATGACGTGAAGGTCTTCGATGTGGCGGTCCCGTCCGCGCTCGTCTCCAGCACAAGTCGGTCGGCCGCGCTGAACCGGAAGTTGAAGCTGCGCGAGCCAGCCGAGCCCCATTTTGCGACCAGCGAAATGGAGCTACCCGACGTCCAGTCGTTGGGGGCCACCCGCTTTCGAATGTCAATGTCTCCCGTGATGCTAAGCGCGACCGAATCCGGCACACTGGCCGAATTTCCGGCCACGCCGTTCAGGCAGAGGCAGTTCGCCGCGCTATTTCCGCTCTTGTCCGCGACCAAGCTCACCCGGTTCGCGCTGTCGACGATCAGCGATGACAGGTCGCTGATGTCGTAGTGCGCGGCCAACCCCCCGAGCCGACGCGGGAAATTCCGAGCAAGCCAGGGAGCAGTGCGGAGAACTGCGCGGACGCCGAACATGGCTCAAGCGGCGATGGAACGGAGATTCGGCACGTAGACCTCGCCGCTCGTCGGTGTGAAGGCGCCGACCGTCTGCAGGAGTCCGTAGAGTGACGTGGCGGCGCTCGCCAACTTGACCTGCTTGCCGACGGGAAAGGGGAACTCGGCGAACAGTGACGAGCCAAGATCCTGAGGCGCACCCAGATCGATGTACCCGAGATACTTTCCACGGTCGCCCGAGCTCGAGAGATCCCACGCGTCGTTGTCAGCCTTGGCGTCCGGCGCAGCATCGTACAGGTGCAGCCGGAACGTCGTCATGCCGCTCGGGACGGCGGAAAGATTGATGCGGAGTTCTGCGGCGCTGATGACGACATGGCCGCCGGCCGGACCCATGTTCGTGAACTCGATGATGGCGCTGCCGCCGGTGTCACCGATCACATCCCCAGCGGCGTAGGCCGTGGTGTTGGCAGGACGAGTGATCGTCACGGCGGCCGCGTACCCCACCGACGTCACGTGGAGGAACGTGCCAGCGGCGTTCGTGAAGGCCGTGAACTTCGTCAGCAGCCGCTTGAAAAGCGAGATGAGGCTGAACGTTCCGGTGTCCGTGGTCGCGGAGGCATCGGTCTTCGTGCCGATCGCGGTCGAAACGGGGTCCGTGGTTGACGCGGTGACCGGCAGGGGATTGGAGTCGCTGACGAGCTTCCCGTCATGCGCGAGTTGGACGTTTGGCTTGCCCATGGGTTCAGTAGGTTCGGGCGGAGGCGCGGAAGGTTTGGCCCTGGCTGACGAGCGCCACGTCGTCAGTCTGGGAAAGTTTCTCTCGGGCGAGGGCCTCGAGGCGGTCCGCCTCGGCCTCCTGGCCGTCGCGCCGCAGGGCATCGGCCTTCACGGCGCGCTTCACGAACGCGGCCAGGATGTAGGGGAAGTCGATCTTCTCCCAATTGGCCGTGTCGTCACTCGGCAGGCTCGAGCTCGAGGCCGGAACGTCATCCAGGGCCTTGTAGCATTCGCCGGGATCCTCGAGGTACACGAGGTCGTCGGCCGAGTAGTCGAGCGCGATGTTGTGCTCGGTCGTGGTGAAGACCGCCGGCCGCAGTCGGAATTCGACCCACACGCGCGACGGCGAGCCGGCCTCGACCACGATCACGCTTTCGGTTGTGGTCCATCGCAGCTCGCCGGGGTTCTGGCGGTACACGCGCGGATCCCGACGGCACACGCGCTTGACCTCGCCGATTGGCGTTTCGCCGGTCTGGTCCAGCTCGATCGTGCGCGCGAATGGCGTGAGCAGCCCGAATTTCGTCGCATCGAAGGTGACGCCGGCCGTGTGCGCGGTGTGGCAGGCGTAGTACTCGCCGTCCGACGGGTTCCGCACCGTGTCCCCTTGGGCGATCGCCAGGCCGGTCTCCCAGTCGTCGCCCGAGTACGTGGACTTGCTTTCAGCCCAGTAGGCAGCGTTGACGGTCCAGACCCCACCGCTCTCCGTCGCAGGCGCGTTGCCGGTAGTTGCGCGCAGCGCCTGGTAGTAGGTGTCGGCCGCCGGGAAGTACACCTCGGTGCCGGCGGTGTAGGCCGTGCCGGCGGCGTAGTCCGGCCGGAACGCGCGGCGCTCGACCGGCGTGAGCTCGCTCCAAAATTCGTGCTCCCAGCCTTCGCGCACGCGCTCATTGATGTCCTCCTCGTGACCGACGAGGTCGGAGGCCTGCAGATTGGCCGCATCGAGCCCCAGGCTTTTCGCGATGCCGTCCAGGACAGAGCGGAAGGTGACGGTCCTCATGGCTCAGTTCGCCCAGCGGCCGCGCCGGCCGACGGGCCCGCGGTGGTTCAGCCTGTAGCCGCGCGCGGTGGCACCGGCCTTGTTCAGCTGCATGGCGCGGGTCTCGAGACCCGGCGTGCCGCGCAGCCGGACCCGGCACTCGGGGTTGTCGCGCTTGTATTCGGCGACGAATTGCCGGTCGTCCCAGCACTCGTATCCGAGGCGGTTGCCCCAGTAGTGGTAGCTGACGGGATCGATCATCATGTCGACCGCGCCTCCGACCTCGCCCTTGAGGATCCGGCGTTCGCCGCCGGCGGCCTGGGCGAGAGCCATGCGCCGGCGCATCGTCGCGCGCTTCATCTCCTGGCGGGCCCGGAGCTCGTCCAGGACGTCCTCGAGCGTCACCCCGAGGGCCTCGCATGTCGCGCCGGCCTCCATGTCGGGGGTGATCACCAGGCCGCTGCCGTGCGGGTCGAAGTTGGGCATGGGATGAAAATTGAACGGGGGCGGCGACCGCGGCGTATAAGCGGTCGCCGCCCCCGGTTAGTGCTGCGCAGCGCTCAGGCTCAGTCGTTCCGGTTGTTCAGCTGGAAGTAGAGCTTCAGCTTGCCCTTGTTGAGGCTGGCGAGCGCGTCGGCGGAGTTCGGCGTGAAGACCGCGTCGACCGTGTCGGCCGACGTGTAGTTGTGCTTCGTGCCGGTGCCGGCCTTCTCGTAGACCTCGGTGCCGTTGCGGTTGAGCTGCGTCGACGTCAGCAGCCGGTTGGTGCTGCCGCCGTCGCCGACCACCACCGCGGTGCTGTTGTGCGCCGTGTCGCTGGTGTCCTCGAAGGGCACCACGAGCTCGGAGCGCACGCACTCGACGAGCACGTTGTTCGCCGGGACGGCGAAGAGCGGGATCGTCTGGGCGGTGTTCGCCGCGGCCTCGGTGAGGTCCGTGTGGTCGATCTCGACGACCAGGTTGGCATTCTGGAGCGCCGCCTCGTGGGCGGACAGGGGAGAGACTCTCATGGTACGGGTCCTCCTTAGCTGTTGATGCGGGCGCTGAAGCTGCCCACGGGGTTGTCGATGCGACCGACGAAGATCGCGTCGGCCACGGCCTTGTAGCCGCCGCCGGCGTAGGGGAGCTTGAACACGCGCGGGAGGCGCATGTAGTCGAGGCTCGCCTTCGTCAGGTCGAGGAAGAGGCCGGACTTGTGCGTGTAGTCCGTGTCCTCGCCGGTGTCCGCGTCGGTCATCAGGTGCGCGGTCGCCAGGAGGTCGATCGTGCCGGTGTCGAGCACCAGGCGGTCGATGATCTCGATGAGCGCCTTGGACGAGGCGTCCTGGTTGTACGTGCGGACCGAGACCTTCTGGGAGGCCTCGTCGTCGTACCGGGTGAACTCCGAGACCTTCGACTTGAGGTCGATGCCCAGGAACCCGGTCATGCGGACGCTGTTGCCGAGGCGGCGCTTCCACGCGGCCTTCGCCATGTCCTTCAGCGCGTCCTCGTCGAAGTTGGCGAGCGTGCCGGTGTACAGCTGGTTGCTGTTCGGCCGGTAGTTCTCGTCGACCGGGAGGTGCGACTGCGCGGACGTGTCGAGCCACTTGAAGAAGCCGCGCGTCTCGTTCGCGCCCGTCGGATCGTCGGCGTCCTGGACGGCGCTCTCCTCGTTCGAGCCGAGGCGGCGCTCGATGGTCTGCTTGACCGTGACCATGGCGTCGGCGATCTGCGCGGCCATCTCGCCGCGGCTCAGGCCCTCGCCCTTGACCTCGACCTCCTCCGCGAAGTCGGACGTGCCGCGCGGGTCCCAGGTCTTCTGGGCCACGCCCTGCAGCCGCTTGCGGGGGTTGTAGGTGAAGTTCGTGGCGTCGGAGCCGTCGCGGACGCCGCGGTGGCCGCGACGGCGATAGCCCTGGACCTGCCAGTTGGTGATGACCTGGAGGGGTCTGCCCCGTTTCTGGAGCATGGAGGAGAGCGGACAGGCGTCCGACTCCACGTTGCTGACGACGTCCACCCAGTACTCGGGTTTGCCGATCGTCTCGTATTCCATCGCTTGTGGCATGGGATGATCTGGTTTGCCGGTTCCGGGTGGCGGGTTGGTGGTCGGACGTGGGCGTCAGCGCGGGAGCACCGCCGCGAGATCGCGGGTGAGCGCGTCCTGGCTGAAGTCGCCATCGCGTCCGAAATTGCCTTTGCCGAGGGTGGCGCCGGAACCGGCGGGCTTGTGCCCACCGCTGCCACCCTTGGCCGGGCCGCCGCTGCCGGGAAGGCGGGGAGCCTTCCGGCCTTCGTCGGCCTCGTGTTTGCCCTTGTCGCCCTTCGCGTTCGCGTCGGGCTTCGCCTTCAGCAGGCCGGCGAGCGCACGCTCACCGAGGATCTGCCGGGCGACGCGCACGCGGAAATCCGCGAACTGCCTCAGCCACGGCTGGTCCTTCAGGATCAGGTGCGCCTGGCGGTACTCGACCGTCTTCGGGTCGAACATCGCAGGGAACACCTTCTTCAGCGGAGCCTCGTGCTCGGTCCGCTTCTTCAGGCTCTCGCGGGCCTGCGGGATGATCCTGTCTCTCTCCCGGCGCAATGCGCGCGCGCGTTGGCGGATCTGCTCCGCCGTCATGCTACCCTGCTTCGGGTCGTGGTCGTCGCTGTCGGGCAGGTTGTACCCGTCGGCGTGGTCCTCGGCCCAATCGAGCGCCTCCTGGATCTTGTCCTCCTGGGCGTCGATCTCGGCCTCCGTCTCCGCGAGCAGCGCGGGGTGGATGCCGGCGATGACCGGCGGGCCCTTGGCGCGCTGGGCGGCCTCGAACTCGGTGGTCATCTCCGCGACCTGGCTGGAGAGGCGGTCGCGCTCGGTTCGCTCCGTGGCCAGCACTTTGGCCACGCGCGCGCCGATCACGCCCTCCACCTGCTTGCGCGTCTCGGGCGGTAGGTCCTTGAGCTTGAGCGCGACGAATTGCTTCGTCTCGCCCGCGAGCTTTTTGAGGTCCTCGGCGTACGGCTCGTCCTCGTCGCCGGACTTGCCGGCGTCGGAGTTCTCGTCGTCTTCGCCTTCGCCCTTGTCGTCGTCATCGTCGCCGGCGGCGCTGCGGCCGGCGTCGTCCTCATCGGAGTCGCCGCCCTGGTCGTCGTCGTTCTCGTCGGCTTCGGCCTTGGCGGGTTTGTCCGCCTTGCGGCTGCCGCGCTTGGACTTGTCGCCCTCGTCGCCGCCGTCCTGGCCGTCGTCGTTGTCGTCGCCGGCGTCGTCATCCGCGGAGGCCTTGGCCTTCGCGGGCTTGTCCGCCTTGCGCTCGCCCGACTTGTCGTCGCCGCTCTCGAGCCCGCCCATGACCATCGTCATCAGGTCCGGGACCTCCGGCGCTGCGGTCGCCTTGCGGCGGCCCTTGTCGAGGGTCTTCGGATCGGTGTTCTTGCCGCCCGCGGCGTCCCCGGTGCCGCTTTTGTTTTCGTCGCCCATGGTGTTTTAAGCCCCCATGTAGGGGCATGCCATCGGGTTCGGCTGCGGCGCCGCGGGTAAGGCGGCGCCGCAGCGCGGCTCCCAAAGTTCAAGCCATGAATCGGAGTGATCCACGCCCGCCGAATGCGCGGGCGCGCGGTCACGCGCGAGCTATCGCTCCCAAAACGACATCAACCGACGTCAAACGACACCAACCAACATCAAGCACCGGCCCGTCATCCCGATTCTCAGGCGAGCCACCAGGGCGCGCATTTCCACCGCCAAAGCCGCTCGAGCTCGGCGTCGATCCGAGCATCCTCCTCCCGCAGAATCCGCTCGCGCTCGTCCATCTGTTCTCGGGTTTCGCCCTCGTATTGGATACCCGGGACCCACAGACGCCGCATGGCTTTCGGCCGCGGAATCTGGTCGGTACGGATCTGGAGCGGGTCAGCCACAGAGCAACTGCCGGTATCGGAGCTCGGCCTGATTCATCAGGGCCCGCACGGCATCCGGGTTGCTCCAGGCGCCCGGTTCGTCGGGCAGGCCGACGTTGCGCGTCGTCGCGACCCGGCCGTCCATCGGCACGACGCGCACCGGCCGCCACGGCGCCGCCGGCAGCGCGCAGTGGATCCGTTGCGAAATGATCCGCTCGCCAGAGAGCACGTCCAGGAGCAGGAGCGCGATGTCACCCTCGCTCCACGCGCGTCGGCCATATCCGACTTGGAAATTCGTCTCATTCAGCCACCCTGCCGCCGGCGGCACGCACTCCGCGTGCCACGGGTCACATGTCACCGCGAGCACACGGCCGGGGACGGGATCGGGCACGTCAAAAGCGCTCCAGAGGCTGGGGCAGGGCAGCGTCATGGCCGTGCTCGGCCGCAGGATCGCGGTCGCGCGCTGGTCGCGGGTGATCACGCCGTGGATGTTCTCTCGCCACCAGGCGGCGGCCTGCAGGAGAGTGCCGTCACGGCAGATGGCCTCGTCAGCGCGCTCCTCGAGCGCAAAGCACGAGCCGACGCCGATCGCCACCCAGCGCTTGTCGGCGTGCATGGCGTGCGCGGCGCGGAGCCAGTCGTATTTCTGCGACGCCCAGCAGCCCTTCCAGAACCACGGCGTGCCGATCAGGTAGACGGTGTCGGCCGCGTCGAGATCGATGCCGAGCCGCATCGCCAGCCGGCGCGCCCCGAGCTCGACGATGAGGTCGCCGGGGTTGGTGTTGGGCTCACCCCAGCCGTATTCGGTGCGGAGGATCACGGGATTTCGGATTGGGGATTGGCGATTGCGGACCGAGTGGCCGAAACATCAGCCCTTTTCGTGAGCGACCGGCGGAAGGAACGGGCTGACGGAGGTCACGGCGACTGGCGGCTGCGTTTTGCCGCTCACCACGACCAGCCAGACCGGGGCGCCGGCGGCGATCGCAGCCCGCTCGGCGTCGTCCGGCTGCCAGCAGCTGATGCACTGGCGGCCGTCGCGAAAGCTCGGGAGCTCGCCGCAGTCGGGCATGCCCGTCGGCGGCGTGAGCACCGTGTTCATCTCCGGAAAGCGCACGGGTGTCATTGCCTGCCCTCCTTCGCGATCGGCTTCACGGCGGTGAGGTCCTGCAGCTCGCCGAGGACGCGTGCGAGGGCGTCGAACCCGCCGGCGGCGTGCGTGCGCATGGGCTCGGTGAAGGCCGGCACAATGACCTTGCCTTCGTACACGACCTGCTCGCGCGGCGCCTCGCCGGCGGCATCGCCGGCGGCCACGACAGCGGCCTCGAGCTTAGCGAGGATCGCTTGGACGGCAGGGATGTCGCGCGTGCCGGCGAGGTTGGCGACGATGTCGTCCTCGCTCATCCTGCCGCGGTAGTTGACGCGGGCAGGCGGACGCGGCGGCCACGGGTCGGGCGCGAGGGCCCGCAGCTCCGCGAGGTTGGCGGGCACGCGGAGATGGGCATTTTCGGCCCGCAGGGATGCGAGCTCGCTGAATTCGGCGGCGAATAACGCCGCGTGGAGTCGTTGGCGGATGTTCATGGGAGGTCGGTTCAGGCGGCCGGAGCCGCGCCGGGCTCGAGCGCTGTCTGCCGCATGGTGCGGCCGATGATCGCGTTCGCCTGCTGCTGGATCTGGTTCTGGAAGTACTGGATCCGGGCGGCCAGTATCTGCCGCGACACCGGCGTGAGGCGCGCGTAGGACTCCGGGTTCTTCCGGCCGATGCCGAGGAGCGTCTCGAGGCGGAGGGTGTAGTTCTGCCCCTCGAGCTGCGGTGGCTCGACGCCGGTGGCGATCTTGGCGAACGCGGCCTCCTCGTCCTCGACCTCGCGCAGATTGGCGGTCTCGACCGGAACGGTGAGCTCCTGAGCGAGCTGCGGAGAGATGGCGGAGAAGTACCAGCGCACGAGCTTGTCGCGCTGAACGATCGACAGCGTGTCCCACTGCAGGACGTAGTTGGTGATCATCTCGCCGACGGCCTTGATGAACTCGAAGTTGAGCATGCCTGCCTCGAAGCTGACCTGGACGTCGGCCATCCACGCGCCGCCGGAGCCGCCCGACTCGTCGTTCTGGTTGCGGATGTCGATGAGGCGCTGGCCGGCGGGCCCGAGCGCGCGGAGGATCGCGCCATCGGGCATGAACTGCTCGAGCAGCTGCAGGCTCATGCGGATGATCTCCTTCGCATCGAGCAGGACGAAATCCACGAGCCACTGCTGGTACAGGCGCACCCAATCGGGCGCGTTCTGCGCGTCCATGCGGCCGAAGTATTGGCTGACCTGGCGCAGGATCTTCTCCTGCATGACGTCGGCCGCCTGCGGGAACGGTGGCGGCGGGAACCAGGAGATCTCGTTTTGCCGCTGCTCCTTGATCTGCGCGAGCGGCTCGATCGCGAGCTGCAGCCGCGGGCGGTTGAGCGGCACCTTGAGCGGCGGGACGGCGCCGAGGCTGGCGTTGTCCATGAACATGTCATGCAGGTTCTTCAGGCTCTGCTGCTCGGTCATGGAGAGCTCGCACACGCCGCGCGTGTCCCAGAGCTTGTTCGTGAGGATCTCGCGCTGGGAGGCGCGGAACGGGTAGCGCTTGCCGCGCATCCGGTAGCCGAGCAGCTCGGCATCGGTGCCGGCGAAGTCGACAGCGTGGTGGTACTGCACGGTGTAGGTGCCGGGCAGGCCGTCGGCCGACGTGCCGCGGTAGAACGCGGTGATCAGTTCGTACATGCCGCGCTGCTTCGACTTGTCCCAGTCGCGCACGGACGGCTCCGACAGGATCTGACCCTCGGCGCCCCAGCGGCTGTAGTACTGGTACGCGGTGGTGCCCTCGTGCTTGAGGACCTCCTCGACGAACCCCGGCTTGAACACGCCCTTCGCGTCCATCTCCTCGAGCTCGGCGCGCGTGAACCACTCGCGCACGAAGAACACCCGCGCGCGCTGCTCGTCGCTGGGCGTGTTCTCCGGCACGAACAGATCGTCGAAGAGCCGGCGGGCCCGGACGGCTAGGCGGTTCTCGCAGCGATAGGGCAGGGGGACGGTGGCCTCGCCCTCGTTGACGAGTTGCTCGGCCGCCTCCCCGGCGCGCTTCTCGGTCAGCGCGGGGTACAGGCCCTGGATGAGCGCGGCGAGCTCCTCGAGGCGGGCCGGGTTGGCGAGGAGGTCCTGCAGGTCGAGGATGTCGCCCTCGCCGATCGGCTGGCCCTGGGCCGCGAAGAGCTTCGCGGTCTCCGCGATGATGTTCTCCGGATTGAGCGTCTTCGGCTTCACGTCGTACTCCTGCCGCCAGTAGACCTGCATGAAGCCGAGGCCGGGAGTGTCGCCCTGGCGCCACTGGATCAGCTTCGTCCACTCGACGAACCACTCGGCACCGAGGTCGTTCGCCAGGACCCAGTCCCAGAGCTGGCCGACGAGCGCGGCCGTCTCGGCGTCGGTGCCCTCCGCGGGCTTCACGACCGAACGGAGGCGCATGAGCGCGGCCATGATGACGATGACCTGCTCCTGCGCGATGCCGTCAGCCAGGCGGATGCGCGCATCGCTCGCGCCCTCGTACGGAAACGGGTCGGAGCCGCCGGCGGAGCGGTGCTTCTTGCCGTCGGGCGACTGGTTCTCCCAGCGGCAGAAGCGAGTGTCCTCCGCCAACTGGCGGCGGTCGTTGACGCCGTCGCCGGCGTCGGCGCAGAGCTGCTTGAACTCCTCCTTCAGCGAGGCGAGCTGGTCGTCGTTGAAAGGCTGCGTGCCGCCGTCGCCGCGGACGCGCGCCCATTTGGATTCGGATGTCATTTCGGTAGGCATTGTGATGATTCCTGGTCGGGTTGGGTGGCTTCCTTGGGAAATTGGGCGCGCCGCTGCGCGAAACGATGGACCTTCCGGAGGCACCAGCGCTGTCGCGGCCTGAACACAGTCGTCAGCACATCGTCCTTGATGCAGAAAACCCAGCCCTCGTGATACCAGTGCTGGCCGCCCATCGGCTGGGCACATTCGAGGCGCCGGCGAAGCCGGGCCTCGACGGCTGCACGGCCTTTCGTCGTGCCGGTGCGCTCGATGAACCGGTCCAACGCATGCGCCGAGATCAAAACTTTGCCGAGGTCGGTCACGGCGCTCCCTCCCACTTTCGCGCGACGGCCACCACTTGAGTGCGGACGAAGACCGCGCGGCTTTTCTTCCGCTTCCGTTGCTTATTCGGCGGCAAATGAACGGGCTTGAAGACGTCGGGCACGAGGGCGGTCATCTCGTCGCTGGTGAGGCCGAAGGCCTCCATGACGTGACCGCGGCGCACGAAGAAACCCTTCGGCAGCCGGCGCTCGACGTCGTCGACGCTCACGCCCCCGCTGCTGATCTTCGCCGGCATCAGTAGTGTCCTCCCCGCTTGGTGCGCCAGTCCTCGTCGGCGACGAAGCCGAGGCCCTGCAGCACGAAGTAGCGCAGGTTGTCGATCGGGTCCTTGGTGGCGGCCTTGCGGCCGTCCTTCCCGGTCCAGGTCTTCAGGGCAAAGATCGTGTTCGCGCAGCTCTTCGCGATGAAAAGCTTCGGGCAGTTGAGCGCGTCGACCGGCCGCGTGCTGTCGTAATACAGCAGGTCGTTGATGAGCATGACACCCTCCTCGATGTCGTCGCCCGGCGTGACCTCGTAGTAGAGCCCGATGTCGGCGTAGTTCTCGAGGAGGGTGGTGGGCCGGTCGTTCTCGCGGTGCGGGCTCGAGGCGTAGCGCGAGTCGATGAAGCGGCGCTCGATCCGCTCGCGCGCGCCGTGCTCGGCGAACCAGGTCTTCACCAGGTTGCGGTCGCTCTCGAGCTTCCAGCCCTTGGCGTCCTCCCAGCCCTCGAGGCGCGCGAGCTCGCGCTTCAGGTCGAGGAGGCCGAGGCCGAAATTGTCCTGGCCGGGGCCGGCCGCGCCGTCGGCGAGCTTGCCGTGCGGCAGGGCCCACGGGCCGGGGACGCCGCCGATGTCTGGGATCTCGTACGTGCCTGGCCACTCGCGGTACACGTAGGCCGCTTTGGGCGTGAGCCGGATCCAGGTGCGGAAGGGATTCCGGCCGTCGGCCGGATCCTCCCACATGTAGTTCGTGCCGGCGACCGGGATGGCGGAGTCCTCGATCGTGTGCACCTTCTCGTCGAAGCGCGGGAACTTCCGCGTGCGCGCCTTCGTGGTGAAGCCATAGAAGTATCGGTTTGCCATCTCTTCGCTCGCGCTCGCGTGGGTGAGATAGACGCTGAGCGGATTGCCGAAGGGATTGTCGGACCCGTTGAGGAACACCACCGCGCGCTGCTCTTCGGGGTCGACCGACTTCATGACGCGCGGATGGGTCTTGAACTTTCGGCCCGCTGGAACGGCAGGCTGCCCAGACTCGCGCCGGAGCCAGGCCGAGCAATCCTCGGGTCGACTGTGCGGCACCTGCGGGTAGGGCGGCTTCCCTTGGCGCGCATGCCACGCGCGGAGCTGATCGTATTCGTCCTCGGCGAGCCCGAGGTAGCGGGCGACGTCCTTCGGGCCGCCGTCCTTCGGGTTCAGGAACGCCGTGATCTCGCGGCAGGTGTGCGCGCCGTCGCAGAGCTCCTGGACGACTGGATTGTGGCCATGGATGGGTGCGAACGTGACGAAGAAGACAGCGCCGGCGCCGGCTCGCGCCACGCGCGAGCCGACCGCGGTGAGGAACTCGGGCGGCATCAGCTCGTCGCCCCATGCGCCTTGGACCGTCGGTCCCTGCAGCTTGTCGACGCCGCCCTCGTACGTCCAGAAGCGGCCGCGCACATGGTTCGGGAGTACAAACGACCCCTCCGAGAAGCCGGTCTTCTCCTTGTACGCGATGTAGGTGACCTTCTCCATGATCGCCTTGTCGGTCTTCAGCGAGGCCGGGAGG